>JAJZJJ010000054.1 GCA_021810175.1 Acidobacteriota bacterium
GAGCAGCTGGCCATCGTCGGCGGATTCGAGCCGCAGCAGGTCCGCATGGTCAATCTCGCCGTCGTCGGCAGCCACTCCGTCAATGGCGTATCCCCGATCCACAGCGGTCTCCTGCAGACGACTCTCCTCTCCGGCTTCCACGCCTTGTGGCCCGAAAAGTTCAACAACAAGACGAATGGCATCAGCCCGCGACGCTGGCTCCTCCATGCCAATCCTTCGCTGGCCCGCCTCATCACTTCAGCTATCGGCGATCGATGGATCACTGATCTGGAGCAGTTGCGCACCCTGGGCGATTTCGCCGGCGACTCCGCCTTGCAGCAGTCGCTCCGCGACGTGAAACACGCCAACAAACAGGCGCTCGCGGCGCTGGTCCGCGATCAGCTCCGCCTTTCCCTGGATCCCGCCTCGCTCTTCGATGTCCAGATCAAACGCATCCACGCCTACAAGCGCCAGATCCTCAATGTACTGCACATCGTCTACGACTACCTCGTCCTGGTGGAAGATGGTGTCGCGCCATCCATTCCGCGCACCTGGATCCTCGCCGGAAAAGCCGCACCCGGATACTGGCTTGCCAGGCAGATCATCAAGCTCATTCACGAAGTCGGCCGGATTGTGAATACAAATCCCCGCGCCGCCGACTGGATGAAAGTCGTCTTTATCCCTGACTACCGTGTTTCCCTCGCCGAAAAAATCATCCCCGCCGCCGATATCAGCGAACAAATCTCCACCGCCGGAACGGAAGCCTCTGGTACGGGCAATATGAAGCTGGCTCTCAACGGAGCCGTCATGGTTGGCACTCTTGACGGCACGAACCTCGATATCCGCGACGAAGTCGGCGAGGACAATATCTTTCTCTTCGGCCTTCATGCCAGTGAGTTGCAGGCCATGCGTGCCTCCCACGCCTATCATCCCCGCCAGCTCTGCCAGCAGGATGCGCGCCTCCAGCGCGTGGTCGATGCATTGCGTGCCAACCGGTTTTGTCCAGGCCAGCCAGGACTCTTCTCCTGGGTCGAGCAGATCATCCTCAACGATGCCGACGAGTACTTTCATCTCGCCGACCTGCCCCCTTACCTCGCCGCTCATCAGCGTTCCGCCGAGGCATTCCTCGACGCCAGCCGCTGGACGCGCATGTCTCTCATGAACATTTCCCGCGTCGGTCGCTTCTCCAGCGATCGCACCATCAGCGAGTACGCGCGCGACATCTGGGATATCCATCCCTGCTGATCGCCCGCGCAGACGCCGGCATGTTCGGCAATCTACGTGTGCTCGGGATTCGAGCCCGGTTCGGGAAAGTCGGAGTCTGCCTCTTTGATCAGCGGATCGGATTCCCGATGGGGCAACTGTCCGGCGAGCCGGTCGTGTGCTTCTCCGGGCTTGGAGGCATTCGTGCCAGGCGCGGTATCTTCTGTCGCACCCTTCCTGATGTCCGAGTTTTTGGGAGTCCTGCCGGTCATAGCTCCTCCAGTGCGGGAATCGGCGTACCGAAACGTGGATGCCGGTTGGGCATCGCGGCGCTGCCTGCGAATGGCCCGCATGCCATCCCGCGTTCTGTCGCGCTCTCTTTGCGCGAACGATCGAACGCTCGCAATTCTACTTCCCCCGGCGCGCTCTGCCCCTGGGCTGGAACTTGCAGGAGCCATTACGCCGGATTCGCCATCGTCCGTTCCATGCCTCGAAGAAGGGCCAGCCGAAGAAGCACTCCCCTCACGCGCCTCTGCGCTGCAGGTCCCTCTCCTGTTGCAGATAAATGCGATGATCGGCCCAGGAGATGCACCGAACCCAATCCGCCGGCACCATTGTGGCCTGATCGAGCAGCCATGTCTCGCCCTGAATGTCCAGAAATCCGATGCGCCAGTTGTGTTCATCCACTGCGAATCCCTGAAGTGTTCCGAGTCGCCCGTGGTTGCCCCACACTTCGTATCCCAGAAGGTATCCCACACTCCGCAGGTGCGGATCTTCCGTCGGGGGCACAGGATACAAAACTCCCGTCGGCAGCGACGTCGTCCCCAGCTCCTGGTCCACCCAGCAGGCCATCCGCCCAAAATACGCACGCATTGCGAGCTCCTGCTGCCGTGACACAGGCTTATGCGTATCCGCCGGGGGGCTTTCCTGTATTTGTCGCCGGGTCAGGCGAACCCGAAAGATTCGCGACTCCCAGTTGAGCCGCTCGATGGCTTCGACCGGGACGATCACTTCCTGACGGCCCAGCCAGCTACCAACGTCGACCACCATATAGCGGATCAGCCACGACTGGTCATCGAACAGGAAGGTCCCGATAGTGCCTACCCTTCCATCTGTCGCCAGAATCCTGGAACCAATAAGATGCTTCAATTCGTGCAGCATAAGCCCTCCCCGCTGGAACGCTGCGCGCGCCAGGACAGAGCAATAAATCGTGCAGTTATGTGGCCCGCCGCGCCTTGCCTGGGGTTTTTGCGGCGGATATCTGTGCCATCGTCGACTTCGGTGTTTCCAGATACGAGCTAAATAGCTCGCACCAGCGAAATACATTCTCGTTGCGAACCTTGCGGCGCAACTTCCGCATCCGGCGCACCCGTTCGCGGGGATCCATGCTGAAGGCTTCGCACAGCGCTTCGGCCACCGCCTGGATGTCATACGGATTCACCAGAATGCTCCCGTTGCGCAGCTGCTCGGCGGCTCCCGCGAATTCGCTCAGGATCAGCACCCCCTGGTCGCCAACCTGCGATGCGCAAAATTCCTTGGCGACAAGATTCATTCCGTCCTTCAGCGGCGTGATCAGTGCGATGTCTGCGGCTCGGTACAGCGCCAGCAGCTCAGGCCGGACCAGCGGGCGATGGATGTAGTGAATCGGCATCCACCCCGGATCGCCAAACTGACCGTTGACCTGGCTGACGAGCGTTTCGATCTCCAGACGCAGCTCGCGGTATTTGGGGATGTTCTCCCGGCTCGGAACCACAATCTGCACCAGACTCAGTTGGCGGCGCATTTCCTTATGGCTCGCCAGAAGATGCTGAAAAGCCTTCAGCCGGTCGGGAACGCCCTTCGTGTAATCCAGACGATCGACGCCCAGCACCAGCTGTCGTCCGCGCATGTCTCGCCGGATTTCCGCCGCACGCTGCGCCACGATGGGCTGCTCGGACTGGCTGGCAAATTCGTCGAAGTCGATGCCGATCGGATAGCTGCGGATGTGCGTCACGCGATTGCCCGAATCGGTATGCACCTCATCGTCGCGGCGCTGAATCTCGACATCCGGCAGAAACTGGCGCACGCAGCTCAGAAAGTTGCGCTGGTCCCGTGGCGTCTGAAACCCAACCGCGTCGAACTGCAGAATCCCCCGCAGAATCTGGCTGCGCCATGGAAGCTTTTCAAAGATGTCCAGCGGCGGAAACGGAATGTGCAGGAAGAACCCAACCCGGCAGTGCAGCCCCTGATTGCGCAGATATTCGCCGACCAGCATCAGGTGATAGTCGTGCACCCATATCACCGACTCCGGCCTCGCAACTCGCACCACCGCGTCGGCGAATTTGCGGTTGACGTTGACGTAAGCCTTCCAGTACGTCGGATCGAAATTGCAGCGCGACTGAAGATCGTGAAACAGCGGCCACACAATCTCATTCGAGAACCCGGCATAGAATCCCTTTCGTTCCGCTGCCGTGAGCGAAACAGAGATCAGATGATAGCCGTGCTCTGAATGGCTCTCCTCAAGAAGCCGATCGATGTCGTCTTCATACCCTTCGCCCGCCCACCCGATCCAGTATCCCTTGCGGGTTTTCAGAACCGGCCGCAGAGCTGTTACCAGCCCCCCGGAACTCGGATTCAGGATCGGGCCGGACGGACCCATTTCAATGGTTGTCGGCAGCCGGTTGGAAACCAGAATCAGATCGCCCTGCTTCATCGCGTCCCTCCGGTGCATTCCAGCCATGTGCGGAGAAAATCCAGCAGCTCCTGTGGCGGGCGGATCCAGCTCTGGGCATGCGTTTCCCGCCATGCGGAGCGAACCAGCACCGTCAGGGCGCCCGTGTCGCGAAGCGCCAGAAAAGCATCCTCGTCCGTCGTATCGTCGCCCAGATAAGCGAGCGGCGTGCCCGGCTCAAGCTCGCCCAGCAAAACGCGAACCGCGCTCCCCTTGTTCGGTTCCGAGGGACGCAGTTCGATGCCCCCGTCGAACTCCAGCAGTGCGATCCCTGTGCGCTCGGCGATGGAAGCGAAAGCGCTGTGTGCTTCGGCGGTCAGCTTCTCCACCTGATCCCTGGCTTGCCCGCGCCAGTGCAGCGCAACGCTGCCCGGCTTGAATTCCGCCATCCCGCGCAAATCGCGGCCGTCGATCCACGTCGTGGCTTCATCGAGTGCCGCGCGATCCGCGGGACGGATCTCCGCCATCTCCGAGCTGCCATCTGGCCGCAGCCGCTGCCGTCCATGCGCTCCCCAGATTTCAGGCGCTGGTTCCACTCCAAGCAGGCGGCGCACTTCCTCTGCCGGCCGGCCGCTGATCAATACCACCCGGGTCCGCCCCCAGGCCTGAATGTCGCGAATCAGAGCCGCCACGCCGGGGTAGGGAACTGCCGCATCGCGATCCACCTGAAACGGAGCCAGCGTTCCGTCGTAGTCGAGTGCCAGCGCGCCGTCTCCGCGCGAACGCAGCCGCTCGAAGAAGGGCCTAAATTGAAGATGTGGCTCTATCTCCTCCATCTCTTTCTCTTATAACAAGCGGCCAGGTGCGATGCGGCACATCATGGGCTCTGGTGAAATTATCCTTGCTGCGCGCCGAAGACAAATTGTCAGCACTATGCCTGCGCCCCGCAGCGTCAAAGGAGTCAAAAGAACCTTAACGTTTCTGCCCGGCGATGACGGGATCGATCCAGGGTCCGTCCTGGCCGATTAACTGACCCGCCTCTTCCGGTCCCCACGTCCCGGGTAGATAGGAATAGGCCGGAGTTACGTTGCCCAGAACCGGCGTAACCACCCGCCATTGCGCCTCCACCAGATCCTGCCGCGAGAACAACTCGCTGCTGCCGCGGCTCGCGTCTCCCAGCAGCCGCTCGTACGGCGGCATGTCATCCATTGCCTGGCGATGAAGATCCAGCTCCACGTCCCGGCCAATCATCCGTTCCCCCGGTACCTTCACGCGCACGCCCAGACCGATCGCGAAATCCGGGCTCACCCGGATGCGCATGTGCGCCGATCCCGTCGGCACGATCTCGCCAAACGTCTCGCGCGGCGGACGCTTGAACTCCACCGTGGCCTCCGTGCATGTCACCGGCAGCATCTTCCCCGCGCGCACGTAAATCGGAACCCCCGCCCAGCGCCAGCTGTCGATGTGCAGCCGAATGGCGACAAATGTTTCCACGTTTGACCCGGGCGACACTCCCGCAACCGATCGGTATCCCTCGTACTGTCCCCGCACCACCGCATCCGGCGTCAGCGGACGAATCGCGCGCATCAGTTCCGCCTTGCGGTTGCGCGTCGCATCCCGATCTTCGCCCGTCGGAGGATCGATCGTCAGGTTGGCCACTACCTGCAGCATGTGGTTCTGCACCACATCCAGCAATGTTCCTACCTCGTCGTAAAATCGCCCCCGGTCTTCCACCCCAAAACTTTCCGCCATCGTGATCTGAATGCACCGGATGTGATCCCGGTTCCAGATCGGCTCGAACATAGGATTGGCAAAACGCGTGTAAAGAATGTTCTGTACCGGTTCCTTGCCAAGATAGTGATCGATGCGGAAAATACTCTGCTCCGGAAAATACTCGTGCAGCGTCTTGCTCAGTTCCTGGGCGGATTCCAGATCCCGCCCAAAAGGCTTCTCCACCACCCGCGCATTCTCCGCGCATCCGGACTTGGCCAGATTCTCCGCTACCATTCCGAACAGGCTCGGCGGAATCGCCAGGTAGTGCAGCGGACGCTGCGCATCCCCCAGCTCCTGCCGCAGCTGTCGGAACGTATTGATGTCGTTGTAATCGCCATCCACATAGTGCAGCAGCCCCAGCAGCTTCTCGAACGCGGCCGCGTCGATGCCCCCATGCTGCTCCAGGCTGTCCTTGGCCCGCGCTTTCAGCTGTTCCAGATTCCACCCCGCCTTCGCCACACCAATGATCGGCATGTTGAAGCCTTCCTGGCGAATCAGACCCTGCAGGGCCGGGAATATCTGCTTCCAGGCAAGATCGCCCGTAGCGCCAAAAAATACAAAGGCATCCGAATGGTTATTCGTCATCCACCGTTCTCCCTGGGTATCGGTAGCGTGCAGCGGCTTGCGCAGCCTGGGGAACCGCCGCATCGTGTCCTCAATATAGTGGACGGCTCTCGGTACCCTCTGGTTTGCAGGCGCAAGTCATGAATTTTCATGTGCATGGACATTAGTGCCAAATTTTCTTGACAATATCGCATAATGCGATACAGTAATTGCGTATTGCAATACCACTCATGAAGCTTGGCGAAAAAATTCGGTACCTCCGGGAAGTTGAAGGCAATCTGCGCGGCATGAACCGTGCCATGACCCAGCAGGAGCTCATCCGCGCCATCCTTGCGGAGACCGGCTCCTCCTTCAGCCAGAGCTATCTCTCCCAAATCGAAAGCGGCGTCCGCCCCCACCTCACCAACACCACGCGCCAGCTCCTGGCGAAGTTCTTCAAGGTCCATCCCGGTTATCTCGTCGATGATCCGGAGGGCTATCACGCGGAGTTGCTCAGCGACGCGCGAGCTCTTGAGGACAAGCTCGACCTCTGGCTCGTCAGCGGCGCGGAGCGCTTCCGCCGCGATCCCGAACTCCGCCGCGCCTTGCTCTCCCTCGCGCGACACGAAGACTCCCGCCGCTGTCTCCTGCTCTTGGAATCGGTCATCAATACGCCGGGACTGGCCGACCGGCTCTTCGACGTTCTGGGAGCTGCGCCAAAGTGAAACAGATCGACAACAAGCACGCGACAGTCATTCCTGTTGTGGATGGAAGGTAGTTCAACGCATTTCAATACATGGGACGGCCGCCTCTCGCCGCTGTCCCGGCACTCTGGAGGAAGGGAAAAATGGCGCTCCTCGAACGGGTTGGTACGCTGCTCCGGGCGAATCTCAATGATCTCGTCGATAAAGCGGAAGACCCCGAAACAATGATGAAACAGCTGATCCTCGATATGGAGAATCAGCACATGCAGGTCAAGACACAGGTGGCAATCGCCATCGCGGACGAGCATCTGCTCGAAAAAAAGCGTAAGGATCATGAGACCGCTGAAGCCGAGTGGAATCGCAAAGCCGAGCTTGCCGTCCGCAAAGGCGACGATCAGCTCGCACGCGCCGCGCTCGAACGCGTCCTCACCAGCCGCCACATGGCCGCCAGCTTCATGCAGCAGCTTGAGGATCAGCGCGTCGAAGTCGACACGCTGAAAACCGCTCTGCGGCGTCTCGAGCAGAAACTCCAGGAGACGCGTAGCCGCTGCGACCTGCTGATCGCCGAGCATCGCCGCGCCCGCACCGTCGGCCGCGCTCAGGCCGCGCACGAGGCCATCTCCAAAGCGGACCGCTCCCTGAGCATTGATCGCATGAAAGCCCGCATCGACACCGCCGACGCCCGAAACGCCGCCACGCGCGAGCTGACCGAACGTGAATCGCTGGAAAATCGCTTCGCGGCTTTGGAGCGCGAAGACCACATTGAGTCGCTGCTCAAAGACCTGAAGGAGCAGCATTCCAAAACCGCATAGTGCTGCCCAACCCGCCGCGAATTCAGCTCTCCGATTCGCGGCGCAGCATCTCGCATGCGATCGCAGCCTGGCCCAGCGAGATGCCGCCGTCGTTGGCGGGGACCTCGCGATGCGTGAATACCTCGAAACCGTCCGCCTTCAGCGCGCGCACGCTGCCCGCCAGCAGCAGCGCGTTCTGGAAGCAGCCGCCGCTCAGGCACACGCGGTTAAGCTGCGTCGCACTGCGCATCCGGCCGCAGACCTCGTTGATCGCGGCCGCCAGCGTAGCGTGAAAGCGCGCGGCGATGCGTCCCCATCCCTCGCCGCGCCGCAGCTCCTCAACCACCGCCACGATCATCGGCCGCAAATCCACATCGGCTGGAGCAGCTCCGCTCACGCTGAACGGATACGGCTTCAGCTCGCCTTCATCTGCCGCCGCCGCTTCCAGCATCATCGCCGCCTGGCCCTCGAACGACACCGAATGCCGCAGCCCGATCAGCGAAGCGACCGCATCGAACAGCCGGCCCGCTGAAGACGTAGGAATGGCATTCACTCCGCGCCGCAGCATCGAATCCACAATCCGCACTCGCTCTGCCGGCGCCATCTCCTCCAGAACCGCCAGAGCGGGAAGCGCGCCATCATAGGCATCCAGCAGATAGCTGCGCGCAATGCGCCACGGCTCCCGCACCGCCGAATCTCCTCCAGCCAGCAGCACCGGTCGTAGACGCGCAAAGCGCTCGAAGCCAATGCAGTCGGCAATCAGAAACTCGCCCCCCCAGATCGTGCCATCCGTTCCCAGCCCCGTGCCATCCCACGCCACCCCGATCACCCGGCCCTCCAGCTGATGTTCGGCCATGCACGCTGCAATGTGCGCGTGGTGGTGTTGCACCCCAATCCGCCGCAGCCCCTCCGCCTTCACCGCAAACTGCGTGCTCAGGTAGCCGGGATGCAGATCGTGCGCCACCGCCGTAGGCACGACATGGAAGAGCCTCGACATCCGCGCCAGCGTCTCCTCGAAAAACTCCAGCGTCTCAAAATTCTCCAGATCGCCCAGATGCTGGCTCGGCAGCGCAAAACCCGCGCGCGTCAGGCACAGCGTGTTCTTCTGCTGCGCACCGCACGCCAGCACCTCCGCGTCCCCCCGGTTCAGCCATACTGGCCGCGGCGCATATCCGCGAGCGCGACGCAGAATCATCGTCCCGCCCGTAACCACGCGAACCACGGAATCGTCCACGCGCGTATGGATGCGCCGGTTGTGGTGGACAAAAATATCGGCCACTCCGGTCAGACGCCTCTCCGCCTCGTCGTTCTCAATCGCAATCGGCTCCTCGCTGATGTTCCCGCTGGTCATGATCAGCGCCGGCTCCGCCTTCCACCGCTGGCGCAGAATGCGGAACAGCAGATCGTGCATCGGGGTGCACGGCAGCATCACGCCGGTAGCCGGATTGCCCGGAGAGATGAAATCGGAGAGCCCGCAATCGGCGCGACGGCGCACCAGAACGATCGGACGCTCCGGACTCGCCAGAACCACGCGCTCCTGATCCGATAAGTCGCAGAATCCCGCGGCGGCAGCCACATCGGCAACCATGACCGCAAACGGCTTCTCGTTGCGGCGCTTCCGCCGGCGCAACTCCTGCACCGCTGAATCCTGGCGAGCATCGCACGCAAGCTGATAGCCGCCAAGCCCCTTCCACGCGACAATCCCGCCCGAGCCTAGCACCTCCGCCGCCTTCTCCAGCACCGCGCGCGCCGCGTCGTCAGCAAACTCCGCCCCTCCCGGCGCGGAAAACATCAGGCGCGGCCCGCAAACCGGGCATGCGTTGGGCTGTGCGTGAAAACGGCGATTTCCGGCATCCTCGTACTCGCGACGGCAATCCTCGCACATCGCAAACTCAGCCATCGTCGTCAGCGGCCTGTCATACGGAATATCGACGATGATGCTGTACCGCGGCCCGCAGTTCGTGCAGTTCGTAAAGGGATATTCAAAGCGCCGATTCTCCGGATCGCGCGAGTCCGCCAGACACTCCGCGCAGACGCAGATGTCCGGCGGGATCAGCGCGAATGCGGAACCCTCGGCCTCGCTCTGGCGGATCGCAAATTCCGTGTCGCCCAGCACGGGCACCGCGCTCCGGCTGATCTCCGCAATTCGGACCAGCGGCGGCGCTTCCGCGGGCAACGCGGCGATGAATGCTTCCAGCCCTTCCTGTGGGCCTTCAATCTCAATGAACACGCCTCGGCCTGAATTGAGGACGAATCCCCCCAGCCCGAAGCGACGCGCCAGATTGTAAACATAAGGACGAAAGCCGACGCCCTGCACGACGCCGCGAATGCGCAGCTGTAACCGGGTTATGTCCGTGCGGTGAATGCCGTCCTGCTCCGCAGACAATTATCGATCACAAGGTGCGCACTCGAAAACGCCCGGTGGTTCAGAACGTGCTCGCATAATCCGCGATGGCAAGCT
>JAJZJJ010000055.1 GCA_021810175.1 Acidobacteriota bacterium
TGAATAACGGCTTTCATGCGCGGTCTTCCGAATCCGCGAACACGATCGTTCGCGTCGAGGATGTGTGGAAGAGCTACGACGACGGCGCGATTCAGGTGCTGAACGGCGTAAGCCTGACGGCGGAGGCCGGCGAATCCGTGGCCCTCTGCGGCCCCTCGGGCTGCGGCAAGAGCACACTGCTGCATCTGCTGGGCGGACTGGACGAGCCGGACCGCGGGCAGGTTCGCGTGAACGGAAGAGAGCCGGCGAATCGTCGCACTTCGCTGCAGCTGCTGCGGCATGAGGTCGGGTTCGTCTTTCAGCTCCACAATCTGATTCCGGATCTGACGCTCGAAGAAAACTGCATGATTCCGGCGGTGGCGGCGGGAACTCCGCGCGAGGCGGCACGGGAACGGCTGGCGCAGCTGGCGGAGCGCACAGGCCTGAGCCATCGCCTGCGGCAGCGCATCCAGAAGCTATCCGGAGGCGAACGCCAGCGGACGGCGCTGTGCCGTGCGCTGATGAACCGCCCGCAGATTTTGCTGGCCGACGAGCCGACGGGATCGCTGGACGAACGCACCAGCGGACAGATCTTCGAGCTGCTGCTAGAGCTGGTGGAGCACGAAGGCATCACGCTGGTGATGGCGACGCATGATCGGCAACTGGCGCGGCGCTGCGATCGTCTGGTGGAGATGCGGGACGGAAGAATCTGCGAGCCGGCACTGAACTGAGGATTCGGAATACGGGCCATGAACTACTCCACAACAGCTGAGATCCTGAAGACGCCGGAGAATCGGATGACCGCCTCCGCGCCGCGGAGAAACTCCGCGGAGGCGGGGACGCCCAGCGTGCTGACGCTGACGGCATGGTACGCGGTCGCGTGGATGTCGCTGTCCAACGCGATCGGCGTGGGGCTGGCGGTGCTGCTGCTGTGGCCGCATCCGGGCCGATGGCTGGGCGAGTGGAGCTACGGCCGCTGGATGCCCGTGCATATGAACACGCAGCTCTACGGATGGGCCAGCCTGCCGCTGGTGGCGTGGCTGCTGCGGATTTACGAGGCGGATCGCGGCGAGCTGGCGCGCTGGAGCCGGGCGGCCCTGCTGTTGTGGTCGGCCGCGCTGGCGCTGGGCTCCATCTCGTGGCTGGACGGGCATAACAGCGGCAAGCTGTTTCTGAACTGGACCGGATATGCGCGAGTGTTCTTCCCGCTGGCGATTGTGTTTCTGTGGTGCGTTCTGGCGGCGGCGCTGGCCGCGCACTGGCGGCATCCGAAGAATGCATCGCGCGCGGTGCGCATGGCGAAAGCAGGGGGCCTGGTGCTGCTGCTGATGGTTCCGCTGGCGATTTACGTCGCCGCCAGCCCGGGTATCTATCCGCCGGTGAATCCGGCGAGCGGAGGGCCCACGGGGGCAAGCCAGCTGGAGTCGGTGCTGATCATCGTGCTGATCCTGTTTATTCTGCCCTACGGGGTGAGCCGCCGCGCCGAACACGGGAAGCGCTGGATTGTAACTTCGTGGGTAGCATTTGCGACCGAGGCGCTGCTGTGCCTCTCGCTCGGACGCCACGATGTGAGCAATTACCGGCCGACGCAGATCATCAGCCTGGGCAGTCTGCTGCTGTGGGTGCCGCTGATGCCGGCGTACTACAGCGCATTTGTGTGGAGGGAGAACACAAGGCTGTGGCGCAGAGCGGTGCTGGCGTGGTGGGCGGTGCTGATTCCCTCGGGATGGTGCCTGTTTCTGCCGGTGGTGCTCGACCGGCTGAAATTCACCGACGGGCTGGTGGGGCATTCGCTGCTGGCGATGGCGGGCTTTGTCACGAGCCTGCTGGTGCTGTTGCTGATCGGACTGCTGGGCGAGGATGGGGACGCATTCCAGACGCGCTGGTCGTTCATTGCATGGCAGGCGGGTACGGCCACGTATATCGCGATCATGTTTATCGCCGGCTGGATCGAAGGCGGCGATCCAGCGTTTACCATGACTTCAAACACCACACGCAATACGATCTATTTCATACGGCTGCTTTGCGGAATCGCAATGACGGCCGCGTCGTGGGAGTGGCTGTGGCAGCTGACGGTGCGCATACGCGCCAGAGGCCGCGCGGCGGAGAGAGGCGTGGCAGGATAAGCGATGAGAAATAACAGAAGAACGTGGCTTTTGCTGTATCAGCTGGGAGCAGGACTGTGCGACACCAGCACGGGGGCGATGCTGATCGCCGCTCCGGCGTGGACCTTCCGGCTGATGGGGCTGCATATTGTGCCTCATCCGATTGCATTTGTGCGATTTGTCGGGGTGTTTGTGCTGGGCGTGGGGCTGAGCTATCTGCAGCCTGTGCTGCGCCTGCCGATGCGCGAGTGGCGCGGGCAGTGGTCGGCGACGGCAATTATTCGCAGCGGTGTGGCGCTGCTGATCGCATGGCAGGTGGCGAGCGGCGGACTGGAACGGGGATGGCTGACGGTCGCGGCCACTGACGCAATTCTCGCTTCCGTACAGTGGGCCGGGCTTTCCCGCAACTGGTTGAACTTTGCCGACTGAGCGGATGGCGGCAGCGGAGCATCGAACGCCGGCCTTCGACGGCTGGCGCGGAATGGTGCTGGTCGCCGCCACGTATATTTACTTCCTGATCTTCGCGCAGTTCGGATTCCTGCAGAGGCTGACCGATGCGGGTATCGGCGCTGCGGCGCTCAAGCCGATCCTGGCGGCGATGGCTGCCGGTGGGATTGCCGCCAGTCTTGCGGCCGGACGGATGGGCCAGCGGTCGGCCGGACGGCGTCTGCCAATGGCGCTGCTGGGTTGTGCGATCGCCGCCGGGTTGACGCTGGTGCCGCTGAATCGGGCCGGAGCGGCGGCCATCTCGCTGCTGATTGGGATTTCACTCGGCACTCTGACCGTGACGCTGGTGAGCAATCTGCGGCTCTGGGCGGGCGCGCGGCGTCCGCTGCTGTGGGTGGGGCTGGGAACGGGCCTGGGCTACTGGATCTGCAATTTCCCCGCGCTCTTTACGGCTTTGCCGCAACACATTGCCATGGCCGCGATGGCGGCCTGCTTGGCGGCCCTGCCAGCGGCTGCGAGCGGACGCGCGGATGCCGCGCCGGAGTCTCCCGCTTCGGCAACCGAAATCGATCGCAGCAAGCCGGTGGCGTTCGGACTGGTGCTGGCGTGGTTTACGGCGCTGGTATGGCTCGACTCGGCGGCCTTTTTCATCATTCAGAATTCACCGGCGTTGAAGGCGGGAACCTGGCAGGGCGCGGCGCACCTGTGGCGCACCGGAGCTGTGCACCTGGTGGCGGCGATCGCCTGTGTGTGGCTGCTGGCGAGGCGCGGGACCGCAACGGCCCTGCTGGCCGCGTTCGGGTGCCTGGCGGGCGCGTGTCTGCTGCTGCTGAATCCGGCGCACGGCAGCGCAGCGGCATTTCTGTATCCGGCTGGCGTATCGCTCTACTCCGTGGCGCTGGTGGCGTACCCATCGCTGCTGTTGGGTGGCGTGACGGCGGAGCAGCGGTCGCGCCGGGCGGGGTGGATTTACGCGGTCGCGGGATGGATGGGGTCGGCTATGGGAATCGGCATGGCGCAGCATCTGCATCGCATTCCGGTGTGGTTTGTCGCGGCTGCGGCGGTGCTCTTTCTCGTGCCGATGGTGGTGCGCTACGGCAGAACCTACTGGCGCGAGGCCGTGGCTCTGGTGCTGGTGCTGGCGACGTCGTGGGGCGTGGAGCATCTGCTTGCGGGGCATGCGAAACCCGCGTCATTAACAGCGGTGGAGCGCGGGCGTCAGGTCTATATCTCCGAGGGCTGCATCAACTGCCACTCGCAGTATGTGCGGCCGGGTTCTCCGGATGTGCAGATGTGGGGGCCGGCGGGAAATCTGGAAGCGATCCGGCATGAGCATCCGCCGCTGATCGGCAATCGGCGCGAGGGGCCCGATCTGACCAATGTGGGCGCGCGCCGCTCGCGCCTGTGGCTGCGGATTCATCTGATCGATCCGCGCGCGGTGAGCTACGGATCGATCATGCCCAGCTACGCCTATCTGTTTCGCGACCAGCGCGGCGATGACCTGGTGGCGTATCTGGCCAGCCTGAAGAATCCGGGTGCGCTGCGACATGTGTTGCATGAGGCTGCGACGTGGGAGCCCGCGAGATCCGCCGCGGGAGAAGCGGCGCACATCGATGGCGCGAAACTGTACACGGAGTTCTGTGCAACGTGCCATTCGCCACGCGGAGAGGTGCGGCAGCGATGGGGCGGGGATTTTCGGCACCGGCCGCCGCGGCTGGACAGCGCCACGCTCAACAAAATGGCCGAGGGGAAAACCCCGGCGGAGCTGAAGCTGCATCTGGAGCGGATCATCAAGTTCGGTGTGCCGAAGACCAGTATGCCGGGGCATGAGTACTTTCCGGACGCACAGATCGCGGCGCTGGCGAATTACCTGATGAGCCGGGATCACGCTTCGGCTACGAATTGAAGAAGAGCAGCAGCGCGACGGCGAGAACAACGACTCCCAGGGCAACGGCGAGGGCGTTTCCGTCCAGCTCGAACACGCGTCCGGCGGCGCAGGCGCGCAGCGGCGGGATACCGTCGGGATCGTGAAAGGTTCCGCCATAGACTCGGCGAAAGATTGCGGCAACGATGAAGCCGGCAAGCGATGCAGCCATGAGGATCGCAGCCAGAATTACGCGCGAGCGGACGCCGGGGCCCGGCCACCAGAGCAGCGCGATTTCCGGCACAGCAAGAAAGAACGCGGTAAAGCTCTGCCATACAACGTGAAAACGGGCATGTCCCGGCCAGAGCGGATGGGTCGCGTGGGTCCGGTTGAGGTCGATGGCCAGCGGAGCCAGTCCCTGACCGGCTGCGAGGGCGGAGAGCATGAGTCTCGGGAGAAACGGACCCGACATGCCCGTATTGTATGCGCCCGCGGCGCCTGCGCTTTAGAGCGTAGGCGCCACGCTTCCACTGAGACCGAGCTGGCTCAGGATTTTCGGATTGGTCTCATCCACGGCCAGGAGGTTGTGGCAAAGGTTGCAGTCGTTGCTCAGGACGGTACCCGAAGCGGTGGCATGGCTGCCGTCGTGGCAGCGGAAGCAACCTGGGTAATCCATGTGGCCGATGTTGTTGGGATAGGTCCCCCAGCTCACCTTCATGCTGGGGAAGACGTTGCGTTTATAGAGGGCGACGAGGCTGCGGGCAGCGCTGTCCACCTGCGTGCGCTGGTTTTGCCACACGTCCGGATACTGGGTGCGGTAGAAGTTGTCCAGTTGTTCGGGAATGACGCTGGCGGCTTCCGCCTGCGACTTGTAGGTCGCCTGGATGAGCTTGAGGCCTTCCTTGTGGACGTAGGGCAAGCTGGGACTGGGGCTGCCGTCGGTCATGGCCTGATCGATAGCCTGTTCGGCGGTCTGGAAGACGTGGGTCGCCTGGTTGTGGCAGTCCATGCAGTCCATGACGCGGGTGTAGCCCTTGATGGGACCCTTCCAGCCCTGCTGGACAAACGTCCTTGTGCCGCCTTTGCCGTTGGGCATGCTGACGGCAATGATGTTCTGGGCGTCCTTGTCCGTTGAGGTGTAGACGAAATGGTTGAGGTGAGCGCCGTGGATGCCGCTGCGACGGCGCAGGGAATCCACGCCGCCCAGGTGCAGGACCAGCACCGTGCGGGCCTCAGTGTTTGCCTTGTCGTTGCCAAAGGAGGTGAGCACCAGCAGGCGATCGCCGACAAAGCGGCTGGGGTTGTGGCATCGCTCGCAGGTAGCGCGTGCCGGCCGCAGGCCGGAGAGGGGGACGGTAATGGGACGCGGATAGGTGTGGAAGGCGACCTCCACAACCTGTTTGGTGCCGTTGACCTTTGCTCGGAAGTAGGCCTCCATGCCCGAGCCGACATGGCACTCCACACAGGCCACATGCGAGTGCGGAGACGCCTGATACGCGACCCATTGCGGCCTCATCACATGGCAGGAGGTGCCGCAAAACGGGGCCGAGTCCATGTAGGCAACGCCGCGATAGGTCGCGACGCTGACAATCGCGAGGTTGACCATGGTGGCGATTCCGACGATGAGGACACCGTGACGGAAGAGGGGATCGCCAAGATGGATGGCCGGATATTCGGCGGGAATCGCGCCGGCTTTCAGCAGTTCCCGCCGCCGCTGCAGCATGCCCACCGGGATGAGAATGAGCCCGAGGATAAACAGAGCGGGCAGACCCAGGAAAAATATCAGTCCCAGGTAGGGATTTTCGAACCTGCCCGTGAGCAGGTTCTCAATCCAGTAGAAGACGAGGGTTATGCCCGAGGCCGTGGTGAGTCCCGAACCAATTAAAGTGACCCGATTGTTTCCGAAATAGAAGAACGGCTGCAGCCAATTCTTCCTGATCCTGGCAAAGACGCTCACGGCCTCGCTCCTGGTTGATGCTGGTTATTTCTTCTGCAGCGTGCGAATGTACGCCACGACGTCCTTAATTTGCTGGGCAGACAGCTTCCCCTTATAGGCCGGCATCCTGCCCTTACCGTTTTCGGTGGCGGCAATCAGCTGGCTTTCCGGCGCCTTTACGAGCGCGGCGGCTTTGAACGACGGGATATGCATCATCTTGCCCATGGGCGTGCTGGCCGTTCCGTCCTGGCCGTGGCACATGGCACACCGCTCCTTGAAAATCTGTTCGCCTTTGCTCTGAGCGAGCAGGGGAACCGCGAGTGAAGCTGCGAGCAGGGTCAGACCCCAGGTTCGAATGCGTCGATTCATGTTGCTTCTCCTATTCGTGATCTGTGGCGCCTTCCAAACAGCGGTTGGCATCGAAGTGGCACTGGAGAGTGCACACTCAGGGGTTGGCGAGTTGCGTCTCAATCTGAAAGAAGGCGCGGAAACAGCGTCCGTCTTACGGAAAACCGGGAATCTCTGTGGCTGATGGCCGGAACCCGCGGCTGCTGCCAGGGTCCGCGTCACGGAAACCGGCGGCAGGAAGGGCAGGATGTCATCCCGATGAATGGTTCGTAATGTTCGTTCGTAAAACAATGCTGCCCGCATGCCTGCGCCTGCCTCAGTCAGCTGTGCTTATCCTGCGTGGGCCCGGGATACATCCAGAGACTTTCGTCTGGGACTGCTTTGGAAACACCCAGTCTGAAATAGCCCGATGGCAAAGTCAAATACCTAAAGTAAGGGGATTGGAGGCTCCATGGGACACCGGGAACCGGAGATGATCGCCGCGTAAGTGATTGATAATACGGGTCACGATCCCTCTTCCGAAAGACGCCGGAGAGGGGTTCGCCCTTGCCGACCGGCTGCGATCCGGCAGGAGACGCCTGGTTACGTTCGTCATGGTGAGAAAGGGCTTGCCTGCAAGGAGGATGCTTCACCGAGGCAGGAGAGCGTTATTGTCTTGTGTTACCCGCGCGGGCGGTGGGCTGGCCCGCGGCATCGGGGGCAGTCCATGTTCCCGCTGCAAAAGGAAGTGAGAAAGGCAGCCCCGAAGCTGTTCGATGGGAACGGCGACCTGCCTGCTCCTGTGTTCCGCAGACGCATTTTCCCCGCGGCAGTCCGTGGCTGCAAAGGGGGGTGCCATGAGAATCTCCGTACGAGGAATGACCATCGCGTTTGCGCTGCTGTGGGGAGGCGGCGTTGGACTGGTAGCGCTGCTGCACCTGGCCGATCCGGGCTATGGGACGGCCTTTCTGGATGCGGTCAGCTCCATCTATCCCGGGTTTCACGGAGCCAGCAGCCTGAATGACGCCTTTGCCGGCATTGTGTACGCACTGGTCGACGGGGCGATTGGGGGCTGCATTCTGGCACTGCTCTACAATTTGTTCGCCGGACATCCCAGGCGGCAGCCCGCCGAGCAGGAACGAGTGACGCCAGCGCCGACAGAAAAGGCTGCCTGAGCGCTCCGAGAGGAATTGCAGGGAGGAGCCGGTGATTCGGCGCGAAGGACGAGGGCCGGCGCGCGGGGGCGTAAGGCCAGCCGGGGAGGAGAGGCTGTGTTCGACTGGCGTTCGATGGAACACAGGATTGCCTGCCCCTCAGCTCCTGTTTGGCACAGCGCGCAATCGCGCCGCTTTGTTATACTTCCACCAGAGCGACCCGCGTGCGGAAGTGGTGAAATTGGCAGACACACCATCTTGAGGGGGTGGCGCCCAAAAGGCATGGGGGTTCAAGTCCCCCCTTCCGCACCAATATTCTCCGGTCCCGACCTTCGCCATCCAGGTTCCGGTTCGCCCCGAGGTTGAAAGAAACACGTGCTTTTCTATTTCGTGATTGCCATCCACATTCTGGTGAGCCTGCTGCTCATCATCATCATCCTGCTTCAGCAGGGCAAGAGCGCCGATTTGGCCGCCGCCTTCGGTGGACAGGGTTCTCAGACCGCCTTCGGACCGCGTTCCGCAGCCAATATCCTCACGAAAACGACGTCGTGGCTGGCGGCTGTCTTCATTCTGACTTCCATCACCCTGACAGTGATGGAGCAGCATCGCGTGGCCGGAATCCACTCAGTTTTGTCTGGTTCCTCGACGACGCAGACGACACCGGCGAAGAAGAAGTAGCTTTCCTCGAGTCAGGCGCGCATCGCGATCAGAAAAAGGGCAGGCGCCTGGCCTGCCCTTTTTCCTTGTCAGAGACAGGCGGCATCAGCGCCGTCGCTCCGGCCAGAGCAGCTTCAGTCGCTCGCCGGTCATGCTGACGGCTGCCGAGGACGCGCCCAGCACCTCTCCGTCGGCTTCCACCAGCAGCGGCTGGCGGTATTCCTGACCGTCGAGCGGCTGGCAGACCATGCGCCGCACCCGGATCATCCTTGGGAACGGGAGCCTGCCCCAGCCCTGCCCGTTCGCCCTGCCCGTTACCAGCGCGTGAAAGCTGGCGTGCGCCAGCCCCAGGCGTCTGGTTGGCGGTACCCAGGCCACCTGCAACTCTGTCCCAAACGGATCGCCGCCGGGACGCCAGAGGTTGATCTCGGGCATATGGACGGCGATGGCCTCGCAGGCGACTTCGTTCAGTACCCGTCCATCGGGAAGGGTCAGTTCCATCCGGAACGGCGGGACGGGATGGTCGAGCAGCAGCCGAAATCCTCCCAGAAAATAGGCCAGCCGTCCGCCTCGCCTTTTTCCCATGCCGGTCGGCGCCAGATTCATGAGAGCGGCGTGGACTCCGAGGCCGGCGGCGATCAGGAAGTACCAGCTCCGCATGCGCCGATGGCCCACGGGGCTGACTTCAATGCGGCCCAGGGTCACGGTCTTTGCCTGCGCGGTCAGCAGCATCCGCGCGGCGGCCAGCGGATCGCGAGGCATACCGAGATTTTGAGCGATCACATTTCCGGTGCCAAAGGGCAGCACGCCCAGAGTCACATCCGCGCCGGCGAGACCCTGCAGCACCTGAAAGATGGTCCCGTCGCCGCCACAGACGAGGAAGGTATCGAAGCCTTCCCTGACGGCATCGCGAGCCTGCTGACCGGCGGAATGAGCGGACAGCGTCTCCTGGAGCCGCACCTCCCGGCCGTCGCGGGCCAGCAATGCGGCAATTTGCTCGACCGTGGCCCGGCGCCGCGCATTGTGGATCAGGATCGGATTCAGAAACAGAAGGACACGGCGCATCAGGCAGAATTATCACCAGTGTGAAGCTGGCGCAAAAAATTCATGTAAACAGACAGTTAGATGCGCTTCAGAAAGTAACGTAGGCGAACCCATTTGGTGAACCCGGCGGACCTCTGGCTTCCAGCCCCCGTCCCAGCGGAGAATAGTCCTATGATTCTGGAAACGTTCCCTGTCGGCCCACTTCAGTGCAACTGCTCTCTGCTGGGCGATGAAACCAGCGGCGAGGCCATGGTCGTCGATCCGGGCGACAATATTCCGCAGATCCTGAATCTGCTGGCCCTCCATCGCCTCACTCTGAAGCAGATCGTGGTCACGCACGCGCACATCGACCATGTGGGCGGAGCCTTGCGCCTGAAACGCGCCACCGGAGCCCCTATTCTGCTCAACCAGAATGACTTGCCGCTACTCAAAATGATGGACGTGCAGGCGGGCTGGCTGGGGATCGCCACGCCGGAGGGGGCTCCCCCG
>JAJZJJ010000056.1 GCA_021810175.1 Acidobacteriota bacterium
GGACCCCGTGTGGGGCTACGAAGCCATCAACGTCGAGGCGCAGCAGAACGATCCTTCTTCGCTGCTGCACTGGATGCGCAATATGATTGCGCTGCGCAAGCTCTTCCAGGTCTTCGGCCGCGGCTCCCTGCGCTTCCTCGAGTCCTCCAATCGCAAGGTGCTCTCCTATGTCCGCCAGTTCGACGGCGAAATGGTCCTCTGCGTCGCAAACCTCTCGCGATTCGCGCAGCCCGTGCAGCTGGATCTGGCCGGAATGGAGGGCATGACGCCGGTCGAAATGCTCGGCTATGTCGAGTTTCCCCCCATTACCAAACAACCCTACTCGCTCACCCTCGGACCCTACGGTTTCCTCTGGCTCGAATTGCAGCCTGCCATCGAAACGGCTGAGCTGCCGACCGGACCCGACGGCGAGCATGCCTTCTATGTCGAGAACGAAACCGACTGGCAGGCGATTCTCTCGCCCGAAGGTTCCCGCAGGCTCGCCGCTCTGCTTCCCGGCTGGCTCATTCGCCAGCGCTGGTTCGGAGGCAAGTCGAAGACCATCGTTGGTGCTCAGGTGACGGACTCGCTCCTCTTCGACTCGGATCGGGCGGCGCTGCTGTGGGTGGATTTGTCCTATGCCGAAGGCGAATCCGACACCTGGCTGATTTGCCTCGCCATGACCTTCGGTGAAGCCGCCGATGGGCTGCGCGAGTCCCTCGGCAACCAGGTGCTTTCCACCGTCGGTTCCACCGGCCTCACCGGTGTTCTGCATGAGGGTATGCTGCGCGGGAGCACAGCCGAAGCGCTCCTGCAGATGATCGACCAGGGAAAAGAACTGCCCACGCAAAAAGGAACGCTGCGCGGCCTCCCCAGCGCGGCACTGCCAGCGCTGCGCGGACACGCCGCATTGCCCGCACGCACCGCCGGCGCGGAGCAAAGCAACACCTCGGCCATCTTTGGCGAGCGTCTCATTATGAAGCTCTTCCGGCGGCAGCAGCACGGCCCCAATCCGGACGTGGAAATTGGCAGCTTCCTCACCGAGACCACCCAGTTTGCGAATATCCCTCCCTTTGGCGGCGCCATGGAGTACCGGCGCGATGGCGGAGAACCGGCAACCGTCGCTCTGCTGCAGGGGCTGGTGCAGAACGAAGGCGATGGCTGGCAGTGGACGCTGGAGGAACTGGATCGCTATTACGAAGCTGCCGCCATCCGTTCCCAGTCAGCGGGCGCTCTGTCTCCCGAAGCGCTTGCGGCCAGTCCCGAGGCCCGGGAGTACGCAGGAACGTATCTCGATGCGGCAGCCATTCTGGGACGGCGTACCGGCGAGTTGCACCTCGCGCTCGCCTCCGGCCGCGATCCGGCCCTGGCTCCGCTGATCCCCGCGCCCGACGACCTCGACCAGCTCCGGGAGCAGATGGGAGTTCATGCTGCCCGCTCCTTTGAAGCCCTCAAAAACAACCTCTCGCGTCTCCCCGAGGATGCAATCGAGCCGGCTGGCCTCACCCTGAGCCGTCGCGGAGCATTGCTTGCTCGTCTGCGGCGCATCGGCAACCTGCGCGACCCGGGCCAGTGGATCCGTATCCACGGCGATTACCACCTCGGCCAGGTCCTCCGCTCCAGGGGCGACTTTGTCATCCTCGACTTCGAAGGCGAGCCTGCCCGCTCCCTGGCCGAGCGCCGCGCGAAGCATTCGCCGCTCAAGGACGTCGCCGGAATGCTGCGCTCCTTCAGCTACGCCGCCTATGCCGCGCTCACGAAATACACCAGCCGCCGACCCGAGGATTTCGCTCAGATGGAGGCATGGGCGCGCTCCTGGGAAGCTTTGGTTTCCGCCGAGTTCCTGCGCGCGTATCGTGAAACTGTGGCGGGTGTTCCGATCGTCCCGGCCTCCGCCCAGGATTTCGATGCGCTTTTGGAAATTTATGTCCTCGATAAGGCGCTCTACGAACTCGTGTACGAGCTGAACAATCGCCCCGCGTGGATTCGCATCCCGCTGCATGGCATTTTGTCACTGCCGTTGTAACAGACAGAGAGATTCCGGATGGCGCCCATCGAATTCAGCGAAGAGACGAAACAACAAATCGAGCGCATCGGCTCGGCGGACGTGGTCATCGGCGTGGCCGGCGCGGTTTCCCTGGACGAGTTCCAGGCTCGTGCGCGGAAGGTGGCTTCCGAGCTCGGTTCCAGCTTTGCCTCGCTGCGCTTCATATTCGCGTGGCCCGGCCAGGGCGTCACCGCACTCACCAGCCTGAACGGCAGCGAAGAAGGCCCCGTGCTCTTTCCCTTTGCGGCGCCTCCGCAGGGCGCAGCCGAGTTCTGGGCGGCCATCTCCGCGACCCAGCGGGCCGTGCTGGCGCTGGCCTCCTCGCTGAATGCAAAAGCCTGCGTGGTCCTCGGCGCCGACCTCGCGGCCATGGATGCCCACTCCATCCAGCTGCTGATCTATGCCATCCTTGAGCGGCAGTGCGGCCTCGCCATGCCTCTCTATCCCACCGGAAGGTTCGATGGCCTCATCAACAGCGGCATTCTGGCCCCGCTCCATCGCGCTCTCTACGGAAAGCGAATCGCCTTTCCCTTGTCCTATGAATTTGCCGCTTCCGGATCCATGGCCTCCCGCCTGGTGCGCGGTGAAACCGGCAACAATCATGCGCTCCAGGGTTTGCTGTGGCCCGCGACGGTGGCCATCACCCAGTCGCCGCAGTCTCCCATTGGGCAAGTCCACATGGATGTCCGCCGCCAGCTCGCGGCTGGCGGTCTCGATCTCAGTGCCGTCCTCTCCCAGATCGTTGGTTCGCTCTTCCAGGAGATGGAAGCCTTTGCCTCGCACTGGCAGCGTGTCCGCGGTTCTCAGCCTCTGCCCGTTTGGGGCAATCCCCCGGAGGTTGAAGCTTCGCCGCGCGAAATCGATACCCGCCCCATGTTCGACTCGTTCCTGCTGGGCTCCAAAAACCTCGACGAGGTCTGGCGTCTGCTGCTCCCGCCGAATACCATGCTGGAGTTGCGCCGCCTCGTGCGCCTGCCGCCCGAAAGCTTTCGGATGCCGGACGATCTCTGGGCGGGCATCGTATATGATTTTGCACTGGCTTACCGGCTGCGCACCATCAGCCGCGGCCATCTGCTCGGCGCCCTCACGCCTTTGTACCTGGGCTGGGTCGCCTCCCGTGTGCGGGAGATTTCCAGCCTGAGCAGCGAAGCCGTTGAGCAGCGGCACGAGCAGTTTGCCCGCGCCTGGGAGGAAAAGAAGCCCTACCTGCTGTCCAGGTGGAGATGGCCGGATCGCTTCAATCCCTGACCAACAAGGAGGAAGATGATGTGGAATCAGGTGGAATTATCGCTGCATGAGTCCATGGTTCGAGTCATGAACCGGGTCGCAACTCTGCTGCCGGGGATTGTCGCGTTCATCCTTGCCTTTCTCTTCTTCCTTCTCGTCGGCTGGCTCATCGCTGTCGTCGTTCGGAAGATCCTCGAAGCCGTGCATTTCGACGAGCGTATGAGCAGTGGCTCTGGCGCCATGGCGGAATGGGCGCCTCGCCTCACGCCCACCCAGCTCATCGCCCGCGGCGTCTTCTGGTGCTTCATCACCGTTGGAATCATGGTCGGGGTCTCCACCTTCGCCGCGGGAACTTCAGAAAGCGTCGTCTCCGTCTGGGTCCTGTCCTATGTCCCTCGCGTCATCGGCGCCGTCCTGCTGCTGTTTGCAGGCAACATCGCGGCGCGCTTCGTCTCGCGCAGCGTCCTCATCACCGCGGTCAATCTCAACCTCAGCTACGCCCGGATTCTGAGCATGGGCGCGCGCTGGATGATCCTGGTGCTCACCGGCGCCATGGTGCTCGATCACCTCGATCTGGGCGGCGAAATCGTCGAGCTGGGCTTCGGAATCCTCTTCGGCGGCATCGTGCTGGCCCTCGCGCTCGCCGTCGGCCTCGGCTCCCGCGACCTCGTGAGCCGCTCCCTGGAAAGGGAAGCGGGCCGCCCGGCGGAGACTTCCCAGCCCGAGCAGATTCACCACTTCTGACCCTGCTCGTACAATTCAGATGAATGCATTTTGACGATCTCCTGCGCGGAGCCGAAGTCGTGCGTCGCGCCGGCCCTAATCCGGAAATCGGCGGCATCGAGTATGACTCGCGCCGCGCCGGTCCCGGCTCGCTCTTCTTGGCCATGCAGGGCGGCACCACCGACGGCAACCGCTACATCGGTCGCGCGATCGCTCAGGGCGCCGTGGCGATCGTCTCCGACTCCGCGGCAGCCTTCGCCGATACGGCCCAGCTCTACCCGGGAACGGCGGTCGCTCAGGTTCCCGCCGGCGCCGGCAGGCGCGCCATGGCCATTCTGGCAGCCAACTTCTTCGGGCATCCGGAACGGCAGCTCGGCCTCAGCGGCGTCACCGGGACCAACGGCAAAACGACCACCGCCTTCCTGCTGGAAGCCATGCTCAACTCGGCCGGCCGCAAATCCGTCCTCGTGGGAACGATCGAGAACCACGTAGCCGGCCAGGTCCGTCCCTACCTGCACACCACTCCGGAATCCCGCGATCTGCTGGCTCTCTTCCGCGAAGGCGTGGACCTGGGTGCAACCGAGGCGGTCATGGAGGTCTCCTCCCACGCCCTCGCCCAGGGCCGCGTCTTTCGTATGCCGTTCGATGTCGCGATCTTCACCAATCTCACCCAGGATCACCTCGACTTCCACGGCACCATGGACAACTACTTCGCCGCCAAGCGCGCTCTGTTTGACGGCGAACTGGGCACGGCCCCGCGCGTCGCTGTTCTCAATGTCGATGACCCCCATGGCGCGGAACTGGCCATCGTCGCCCGTGCGGCGGGAGCGGAAATCTTCTCCTATGGCCTTGCCGCGGCCGAGTTCCGTGTCGAGTCCGCGCAAATGTCCGCCGCCGGTATGACCTTCCGCCTCCTCACCCCCTTTGGCGCGGCGGACGTGAACACGCGTCTGACCGGTCGCGTGAATCTCTATAACCTGCTGGCGGCTTCTGGCGCGGCGATGGCGCGCGGCCTCAGCCTCGAACAGGTAGCGGCTGGAGCCGCGGCGCTCCACTGCGTTCCCGGACGCTTCCAGACCGTCGACGTCGGACAGCCCTTCACCGTCGTCGTCGACTACGCTCACACCGACGATGCCCTGCGGAATCTCACCGCCCTGGCCCGCGAATTCGTCGGACAACAACGCCGCGTCATCACCGTCTTTGGCTGCGGTGGCGACCGTGACCGCGCCAAGCGCCCCAGAATGGGCCGGGCCGCTGGCGAAGGCAGCGATTTTGTCGTCCTCACGTCGGACAATCCGCGCAGCGAAGCGCCGAAGGCCATCATGGCCGATGCTTTGCCCGGCCTCCTCGCGACCGGAACCGATCATACGACCGAGCCCGACCGCGCGCGGGCGATCCGCATCGCCGTCGAGGCTGCCCGCCCCGGAGATATTGTCCTGATCGCCGGCAAGGGCCACGAAAAATATCAGGAACTGCGCGACGAAACCATCCCGTTCGACGATGTCAGCGTTGCGGAAGCTGCGATTCAGGAAAGCATGGGGATGCGGAAATGAAGCTGACGCTGGAACAGGCCGCCCGAGGCGCGGCCGCCGAGTTGCTGAATGGCGCAGGAGCCGGGTCGGCCACCGGCTACTCCATCGATTCCCGTACCCTGCAGCCCGGAGATTTGTTCTTTGCCATCCGTGGCGAGCGCTTCGACGGCCATGACTTTGTCGCCGCCGCTCTGGATCGTGGCGCATCTGCCGCGGTCGTCGCCCGTGACCGCTTCCTCTCGCTGCCTGCCAAAGTCCGCCAGCATCCTCTGCTCCTCGTCGATAACCCCCTGATCGCCCTGCAGCGCCTGGCCGCCGGTGTGCGTCGGCACTGGGGCCGGCGCGTCATCGGTATCACCGGCTCGGCGGGCAAAACCACGACCAAGGAGGCGGTGGCGGCTGTTCTGAGCGCGAAGTTCAGCGTCCTCAAGTCGCAGGGAAATCTCAATAATGGATTCGGCCTCCCGCTGCAGTTGCTGAAGCTTGAGCCGGAACACGAGATTGCCGTCATTGAAATGGGAATGTCCGCCGCCGGCGAGATCGCCGCGCTGTGCAAAATCGCCGCTCCCGACTGGGGAGTCGTCACCAACGTCGGCAATGCGCATGCCGAAAACTTTCCCGACGGCGTTGCCGGCATCGCCCGCGCCAAATATGAACTGGTCGCGGCGCTTCCGCGAAACGGCGTCGCCTTTCTCAACTGCGACGATCTCTACGTCTCCCAGTTCGGCCGCGACTTCGAGGGCCGGGCTGTGTACTACGGCCGCGGTCCCTGTGCCGATCCGCGCGCCGAAAAAATGGCCTCGCTCGGAGCCGATGGCATGGAGGTCCGCCTCCGCGCGGGCGACCGTACCTGCGACCTTCGTCTCCGCCTGCTCGGCGAGCACAATGTGGCCAATTCCATAGCCGCAGTCGCCGTCGGCCTCGAAGCTGGCGTCCCGCTGGAGGCCTGCTGTTCCGCGCTTGCCAACCTGGAGCCGGCGGACAAGCGCGGCCAGGTGCTCACCTTTCGCAATGCCACCCTCATCAACGACTCCTACAACTGCAATCCGGCTGCGCTGAAAGCCATGATTGCCGTGCTCCGGAGCATGCCCGCCGATCGCCGAATCCTTGTCGCCGGAGAAATGCTCGAACTGGGGCCGGAAACCGCCGCCCTCCACGCTGCCTGCGGAAAAGCTGCGGCCGAAGCCGGAATCGACCTCATCCTTGCCGTCCGGGGACAAGCTCGCCATATCGCTGACGCGGCCCAGACCGCCGGTGCCGAAGCCCTTTTCCTCGAAACGCCCGAAGCGGCCGGCCAGTGGCTCCGCGACCATCTTCTTCCCGGAGACGCCGTGCTGCTCAAGGCCTCGCGCGGCGTGCGCCTGGAGCGCGCCCTTGACGTGTTGCAGGCCCCCGAAAAAGATCGCGATTCCTCACAGCCTGGCACGGTAAGATAGCGGCAACCACCCGTCCACCGGAGGCCGTTTGCTCTACTGGCTGCTCTACAAAAAGCTCTTTCTCTATTTCAGTCCCTTCCGTATCTTCCGGTATCTGACTTTTCGGACGGCTTTCGCGTCGCTCACGGCCCTGCTGATCATGCTCGTCATCGGACCGTATGTCATTGAAAAACTGCGCGAATTCCAGATCGGTCAGTACATCCGCGAGGAGGGCCCCAAGGCCCACCAGAAGAAGGCCGGCACCCCCACCATGGGTGGAGTGCTCATCTGCATTGCCGTGCTGCTCCCCACGCTCCTCTGGGCCGACCTCTCCAACCCGTTCATCTGGGTGGTCATGTTCTCGGCCGCCGGTTTCGGCGCCATCGGCTTCGCGGACGATTACATCAAGGTCGTCCACCGCCGCAACCTTGGCCTCACCGCGCGGGCCAAGCTGCTCTACCAGTTCCTCGTGGCCGGCATCGTGGCGGTCGCCCTCGTGGCCATGGACCTGAGCGGCACCTATTCCACTCGCCTCGTCGTTCCATTCCTCAAATACCTGCGGCCGCGTCTCGCCATCCCGGCGCTCACGCACATCCCGCATCTCGCCATACTCGCCTTCCTGCCGTTCATCATCTTCGTCATGCTGACCATCGTCCTCACCAGCAACGCCGTCAACCTCACCGACGGGCTGGATGGACTCGCCATCGGCTGCACCATCATCGCCGCCGGGGCGCTCACCATGCTCACCTATGTGAGCGGACACGTCACCTTTGCCGACTACCTCGAGCTTCAGCGCATGCCCATGGTCAGCGAGGTCACCATCTTCTGCGGCTCCATGACCGGCGCTAGTATCGGATTCCTCTGGTACAACGCCCATCCCGCCGAAATTTTCATGGGCGATGTCGGCTCGCTCGCTCTCGGCGGCGCACTCGCGACCGTTGCCGTCATCATCAAACAGGAATTGCTGCTCCCCTTCATCGGCGGGGTTTTCTACCTGGAAGCCCTCTCCGTCATCCTGCAGGTAGGCAGCTACAAACTGCGCGGCGGCAAGCGGATATTCAAGATGGCCCCCCTGCACCATCACTTCGAACTGCTCGGCTGGTCAGAGTCCAAGGTGATCACCCGCTTCTGGATTGCGGCGCTGGTGTTTGCACTCTTTGCACTGACCACCCTGAAGCTGAGATAAAGAGAACAGCCGGCATGGGAAAATGAAGGCTGCCGGCACGCGAGAATTCATGGAAATCAAGGGCAAAAAAGTAGCGGTCGTGGGTCTGGGCAAATCCGGACTGGCGGCAGCGCTGTTTCTGCGCCGGCATGGCGCTCAGGTCACCGTCTCCGATGTCCGCAGCGCCGACCAGCTGGCAAAGGAAATTCCGGCGCTCATCGACGAAGGCATCGCTGTCGAAGCGGGCGGACACGGCCTGCTCACCTTCCGCCGCCAGGACCTCATCGTCGTCAGTCCCGGCGTCCCGGTGGATACCCCGGAGCTCGTTCAGGTGCGCACCTTCGGCCTTCCGGTCATCGGCGAGCTGGAACTCGCCGCCCATTTCCTGCGCGGCAATGTCCTCGCCATTACCGGATCGAACGGCAAAACCACCACCACCACACTCTGCGGAGAGATTCTCAAAAAAGGCAATCTGCCCGTCCAGGTGGGCGGCAACATCGGTGTTCCCGTCATTTCCCTCGTCGAAGCCTCGCGCGCCGACGGCTGGTCCGTTCTGGAGGTTTCCAGTTTCCAGCTGGAGACAACCATCGATTTTCACCCCCGCATTGCCGTCATTCTCAACGTCACCCCCGATCACCTGGACCGCCACGGCACCTTTGAAAACTACGCCGCCGCCAAGGAGCGCATCTTCGCCCGTCAGACAGCGGAGGACTTCCTGGTCCTGAATGCCGACGACGATGTGGCGCATCGCGCCGCGGCCCGCGCGCCTTCCCGCGTCTTCTGGTTCAGCCGGACGCGCGTCGTCCGCCAGGGCGCATTCATCCACGAGGGAACCATCCTCTTCCGCGCCTCCGAGCAGGCTGCGGCGGAGCCCATCATGAAAGTCGCCGAGATTTCCCTCAAGGGCGCACACAACCTCGAGAACGTCCTTGCCGCTGCCTGCGCGGCCCGGCTCGCCGGTGTCGAGACTGCCGCCATTCGCCAGGCGGTGCTGGATTTCCACGCCGTCGAGCATCGCCTGGAATTCGTGGCCACGATCAATGGCGTCGACTACTACAACGACTCCAAGGCGACCAACGTAGACGCCTCCATGAAGGCGCTGGCCGCGTTTCCGGGCGGCATTCATCTCATCCTCGGTGGCAAGGACAAAAATTCTGACTACCGGCAGATGCGTGCGCTCATCGCCGAGCGCGTGAAGGCCATCTACACCATCGGCGCAGCGGCGGACAAGATCCACACCCACCTGGAAGGCTCGGCTCCCATTGTGAGCGCCGGAACCCTCGACCAGGCGGTCTCTCTTGCCGCAACGGCAGCTCAGCCCGGCGACATCGTCCTGCTGGCGCCGGCCTGCTCCAGCTTCGATCAGTTTGAGAATTACGAGCATCGCGGACGAGTATTCAAGGAGGCGGTTCTCGCGCGCCGCGGACTGACGGCGTTCGTCTCTCCGTAGGCATAACGGTTCTGTATGGCGAAACGAGTCGGCGTCGACAAATGGCTGTATTTTGCCACCCTGGTCCTGGTGGTCATCGGGCTGGCGATGGTCTTCAGCGCCTCGGCCGTTCTCGCTGGCCAGGCCTTCGGCTCGCCTTACTACTTCCTTGCGCGCCAGACATTGTGGGCCACTCTGGGCCTCATTGCCATGACCGTGCTCATGAAGATCGACTATCGCAAATACAACCGGCCGGGCGTTGTCTTTCCCGTGGTCGGCATCACCATCCTCCTGCTGCTGGTCGCCTTCATGATGCGCGACTCCCACAACACCCACCGCTGGATTCGCATCGGGTCGGCATCATTCCAGCCCTCGGCCATTGCCCAGTTGTCCATCATCCTTTTCATGGCCTGGTTCCTGCAGAACCGCATGAGCGACATCGACAACTTCCG
>JAJZJJ010000057.1 GCA_021810175.1 Acidobacteriota bacterium
CGGTTGAGGTGGGTCCAGCGGGTCTGCACCATGCCGATTTCGGGCTCGGCGAAGTGGTGAATGACGCGGAGCAGCCAGTCGCGCGGGGGGACGAAGTCGGCGTCGAAGATGGCGACGAATTCGCCGGTGGCGACTTTGAGGCCCTCGTGAAGGGCGCCGGCCTTGAATCCTGAGCGATCCGTCCGGTGAATGTAGACGATGGGATGACCCAGCTGGCGATAGCGCTCGACGATGGCCTGGGCGACTTCCTGGGTTTCGTCGGTGGAGTCGTCGAGGAGCTGAATCTCCAGCCGGTCGCGGGGATATTCGAGGTTGCAGCAGGACTCGATGAGGCGGTCGACGACAAACTGCTCGTTGTAGATGGGCAGCTGCACGGTGATGCGGGGCAGCTCGTCGAAGCGGGCAGGCGGCTCATGGGTGGCGTTCTTCTTGTGCCGGTAATACTGCCAGACGAGCTTGTAGCGGTGCAGTCCGTAGAGGGACAGCACGATCATGACCAGGAAATAGGGCGTGAGCAGCAGCGTATCAAAGGAGAAGAACTGCCACTGGTAGAGGTTCTGGAAGGTGCGATTGCCGTAATAGGTATGCAGGTAATAGCGGATGGAATCCCTCTGCAGCAGCACGGCGAGCTGCAGTGCCGAAGAGGAGAGCAGGTGAGCCAGTGAAGCTGTGAGCAGGAGGATGCTTTGCATTTTGGCCCGCGCGCAAGGCGAAGGGAATTAAGGACATTGTACCCATTCGATTTGCAGTTGGCGTTAGGGACGTGGCCGGGGATGGGCGGGCGGTGGTATCGGGCGGGGCGGGTTCCCGATTTGGGATGGTTGCGGGTGGCTGTTCTGAATTGCAACACCGGCGGGGATTTGCTGGCACTTTCTCAAGGGACGGAGGCGTTGCGCCGATAGGGTGCATACAGGACTTCCTGAGGAGCAGCAGAGCATGAGCATGATTTTTCCGTTTCCGGCCGAGGCGGCAGCCGAATCGCCGCAGGTGAGGCCAGCGCAGGAGTGGCCGTTCGAGGCAGGCGCGCGGCCTTGTGGCGCCGTGAGGGGGCTGGCGTTTGCGGTGGCGATTGAGTCCGAGGCTGGATTTCTGATCTGGGCGGCGTGGGAGGCGTTTCGAGTTCTGCGCTGAGCCAGCATCCTGCTACATTCAGTGCATGGAACTGACGATCAACGGACAGCCGCGTTCGTTTGCGGCACTGGATGCCGGGGCAACGGTGCAGGATCTGCTGACGGAACTGGGGCTGAAGCAGGATCGCGTGGCGGTGGAGCAGAACGGGGAGATCGTGCCGCGCTCCTCGTGGAATGGGGCCGGAGTGGCCGAGGGCGACCGCTTCGAGATTGTTCATTTTGTAGGCGGAGGCTCGCTGTGAGCCGGCTGCCGATTGCGATTGTCGCCCCCCTGCGTGTAGTCTCGTAGCAACTCCCCAGAAGCTTATTGCCACGGAAAGTTCTCCATGAATCAACCCATTGTCTTTGTTAGTGGAAGCAAGGGTGGTGTGGGTAAATCCATCACCACGATGGCGGTACTCGACTATCTGATCGCGGAACATCGCTATCTGCGGCTGGTGGAATCCGATACGACCAATCCGGATGTATGGAAGTCATACGGGCGCAGCGCTGAGAGCGACGTGGTGGACCTCGATCAGGTGGATGGATGGATCCAGCTGGTGAACCTGTGCGACGCGAATCCGTTCAAGGTGGTGGTGGTGAACACGCCGGCCAGGAACAACGACGCGGTTCGGGAGCACGGAGGGATTCTGGCGGACGCGCTGAAGGAGCTGGGGCGGCAGCTGATTACGCTGTGGGTAATCAACCGGCAGCGGGACTCGCTGGAGTTGCTGAGCGGATATCTGGAACTGATGCCTGCTGGGATAACGCATGTGGTGCGGAACGGCTACTTTGGCGACGAGTCGAAGTATGAGCTGTACGAGCGGAGTTCGCTGCCGGAGACGATCCAGCAGCAGGGCGGGAAGAGCCTGTTCCTGCCCGATCTGGCGGACCGCGTGACGGATGAGCTGTATTCCCGGCGCATCACGCTGAACGAGGCGGCGCAGCAGCTGCGGCTGGGCGACCGGGTGGAGCTGCAGCGGTGGCGGGCCAGCGTAAGGGAAATGCTGACGCAGGCGGGGATCTGAAGGCAGTCCGCTTCGCTGAAAGATAGAAGCCCCACGTTCCGCATCGGGAGCGTGGGGCTTTTGCATTGGGCCAGGCTGCGGCGTCAGTTCGAGTGCTGGAGAACCTCCTCGCGAACCTGCTGGTCGTGGTTCTTCTCGGCGGAAGAGCCGGGAAGAGCGATGGCGAGCACGTCCTCGATGCGGCTGGCGTAGTGAATGCCGACTCCCTCGATTTGCTCCGGCATCAGGTCCTCTTCCACGTTCTGACGGTTCTCAGCGGGGAGGATGACCTGTTTGACGCCGGCGCGCTTGGCGGCCAGGAACTTCTCCTTGATGCCGCCCACGGGCAGGACATTGCCGCTCAGGGTGATCTCACCGGTCATCGCGGTGAGCGGATGCACGGGACGGTCTGTGAGCAGCGAAACGAGGGCGGTGGCCATGGTAACGCCGGCCGAGGGTCCGTCCTTGGGGATGGCTCCGGCGGGGACGTGGATGTGGAGGTCGGTGTCCTTGAGCAGATCCTCTTCGAGCCCCAGGGCTGTGGCATTGGAGCGGACCCAGGTGAGTGCGGCCTGCATGGATTCCTGCATGACTTCGCCGATCTGGCCGGTCATGGTGAAGCCGCCCTTGCCCTTCATGCGATTGGCTTCGATGAAGAGGATATCGCCGCCAGCAGGGGTCCAGGCCAGGCCGACCGCGACGCCGGCGCGTTTGGTGCGCTCGGCGATTTCGGTGTCGACGCGGACCTTGATGCCGCCGAGGAGTTCCTGAATCGCCTCTTTGGTGACGACCAGCTTGTCCGTGTTGCCCTCGGCGATGCGGCGCGCCTGCTTGCGGCAGAGGGTGCCGATCTGCTGCTCCAGTTTGCGGACGCCGGCTTCGCGCGTGTAGTGGCGGACGATGTAGCCGATGGAATCGTCGGGGAACTCGATGTCCTCCGGCTTGATGCCGTTCTCATGGATCTGCCGCGGGACGAGGTAGCGGAAGGCGATATGCTTCTTCTCCTCCTCGGTGTAGCCCTGCAGCTCGATGATCTCCATGCGGTCGCGGAGGGGCTCGGGCACGGTGTCCAGCATGTTGGCGGTGCAGATGAAGAGCACCCTGGAGAGGTCGAAGGGCTGATCGAGGTAGTTGTCGCGGAAGCTGTTGTTCTGTTCCGGATCGAGGATCTCCAGCAGCGCGGAGGCCGGATCGCCGCGGAAATCGCGGCCCAGCTTATCGACCTCGTCGAGCATGAAGACGGGATCGTTGGCTCCGGCGCGGCGCAGGTTCTGGATGATCTGGCCGGGCAGAGCGCCGATGTAGGTGCGGCGATGGCCGCGCAGCTCGGCTTCGTCGTGCATGCCGCCGAGCGAGATGCGGCGGAACTCGCGGCTGAGGGCGCGGGCGATGCTGCGTCCCAGCGAGGTTTTGCCGACGCCCGGAGGTCCGACGAAGCAGAGGATGGGGCCTTTCATGTCGGCTTTGAGGCGGCGCACGGAGAGGTAGTCGAGGATGCGTTCCTTGACCTTTTTGAGGTCGTAGTGATCCTCGTCAAGGATTTCGCGGGCTTTGGTAATGTCCACGGCCGAGCCGGAGGATTTTGCCCACGGCAGCACGGCGAGCCACTCGATGTAGTTCCGGGTGAGGGAGTAGTCGGCGGCCATGGGAGACATGCGCGAGAGGCGATTGAGCTCCTTGAGGGCCTCTTTTTTCGTCTCCTCCGGCATGCCGGCGGCTTCGATTTTTTCGCGCAGCTCCTCGATGTCCTTCTGGCCCTCGTCCATCTCGCCGAGTTCCTTCTGGATGGCTTTGAGCTGTTCGCGCAGGTAGTAGTCGCGCTGCGACTGCTGGACCTGGTCCTGCACCTCGGACTGAATTTTGTTGCGCAGCTGCTGGACTTCCAGCTCCTTGGCCAGGTGCTTGTTGACGCGGACGAGCCGGGCCATGATGTCGGGGGTTTCGAGCAGTTCCTGCTTGTCGGTGGTGGCGAGGAAGGGCAGGGAAGAAGCGATGAAATCCACCAGGCGGCCCGGCTCCTCGATGTTCATGGCGATGGTCTGCAATTCATCGGAGAGGGTGGGCGAGGCGGAGACGATCTGCTGGAACTGGGTGACCACGTTGCGCTGCAGAGCCTCGACGGATGGGTCTTTATGTGCCGGGACCTCAGGCACGACCTCGACCGAGGCGATCATGAAGGGCTCGATGCGGGAGAATTCGCCCACGCGCACGCGCTCGTTGCCTTCCGTGAAGACGAAGAGGCTCTGGTTGGGCATTTTGACGACTTTGTGGACGGTGGCCAGAGTCCCGTAGGTGTGCAGATCCTGCGGCTGCGGCGCATCCACATGGGCGTCGCGCTGGGCGACGACGACGATGCTCTTTTCCTCGCCGAGCGACTGAATAAGCTGAATGGAGCTCTCCCGTCCGACCGTGAGAGGAAGCACCGCGTGCGGGAAGAGAACCGTATCGCGGACAGGCAGAACAGGGTAGGAGCGCTGGCCTCCGCCTTCGCGGGTGCTGGGGTCGCCGGGCTGAATAACGCTGATGAAATCGCTAGCCATGAGTGTCCTTATATCAGATAATTACCCATTGGATTCAGCAGGTCTAAAAAAGTCTCATGCGAGACGTAACGGTGGGTGTGTTACTGAGCTGCTGTCGTGAGCTGTAGCGGGATCAATCGGTTACGGGCTCGTGTGTAAGACCAGGCTCTATGGACTTTGGATGCTTTTCCGGGCAAGGGAGCGCATCTCCTGATGTATATCGGCACGACGGGCGCAGCGGTTGAGATGCGGCGAAATCGAACCGCGGAATCCTCGGCAGGAGACCAGCGGGTGAGCGGCCTCAGCCGGCGGAGCGGTAGCGGCCCAGTTCGCGGACCATGGAGCAGTGGCGGGGGAGCTGCTGGAGCGCAGTATCGGCCATTTGGGGATCGGCAATCTGATAATCGGTGTAGAAGACGTACTCCCAGGGGCGTCCGGGGACAGGCCGGGACTCGATGCGAGTGAGGTTGGTGCCCAGCCCGGAGAAGACCTGGAGTGCATCGACGAGGCTGCCGGGGCGGTTTTCAACTGAGAATGCCAGGCTGACTTTGTCGGGGCGCGGGCAGAGTTCGACGCGCTCGCGGCGGCGGATCAGAAAGAATCGGGTGTAGTTTTCGGCGTTGTCCTCGATATTGGCGAGGATGATCGAACCGCCGTAGTGGCTGGCGGCCTGGCTGCTGGCGATGGCCGCGATCGCAGGGTCGCCGCGCTCCATCACCTGCTTCACGCTGCCGGCGGTGTCATAGCCTGGGGTGGCGGCAATGGCGGGATATTTCGAGAAGAAGCGGCGGCACTGAGCCAGGGCAACGGGGTGGGAGTGCGCCTGGCGAATCTGATCGAGGCGCGTGCCGGGCAGCCCGATAAGGTTATGGCGGATGCGCAGGAGCCATTCGCTCTCGACGGCGACATCGTGGGAGAGCAGCAGGTCGTAGTGTTCGAGGACGGAGCCGGCCAGAGTGTTCTCGATGGGGATCACCGCTCCATCGGCCAGACCTGAACTGACGGCGGAAAACACCTCGGCGGAGACAGCGCAGGGCAGGATGGTTGCCTGGGGGCGCGCCCGGAGTGCAATTTCGTGGCTGAAGGAACCGGGTTCTCCCTGAATGGCGATGCGCAAATACGTTCTCCCTTCCTCTTTTGTATCGCAAACGGCAACCCCGCGCGGAAGAGAAGCACCCAAACATATGCCCCGCATGAGGTTTAAGGGCTCAAAGAAAGGAGAAACGCCGATGCTCTGGACGCTATTTGTGATCCTGCTGATCGCGTGGCTCGTGGGCTTGATTGGATTCCACATTGTCGCCTGGTACATCCACATCTTGCTGCTGCTGGCGCTGGTGGTTCTGGTCATCCAACTGATCAGCGGCCGAAGACCTGTGGCGTGAATCAATCGCTGCCCCACGGGCAGGAAGGAGAGTACGTCATGAATTCAGATCAAATCAAAGGCAAGGCCAGTCAGGTTGCTGGCCGGGTTAAACAGGGAGCCGGAGATCTTACCGGAAACGAGAAACTTGCCAACGAGGGCGTAGCCGATCAGGTGAAGGGCTCCGTTCAGGAAACATGGGGCAATGCGAAAGACGCGGCCCATGAAGCGGCAAAGAACCGGGAAGCCGAGGTCCATCAGAAGCAGGTGGATGCGCGCGAGAAGGTTTCTCAGAACGTGGAAAACATGAACGAGCGTGCCAACGAGAAGATCGACGAGTACAAGGAGCATCAGCGCCGCACGGCGTAGAGGCGGTGCGGTAGGCTCTGGCAGGCCCGCGAAGCACGACGCGCGGGCCTGTGCTGTTTTTGGAGCGATTCGTCAGGACTCAAGCGGAAAGCCGGAGCCGCGCACGCCGATTCGGGCTCCGATGGCGTAGCCGATCATGGCGGCGGCGGGCCAGGTGGCGAAGAGGCGTCCCTGTCCGTGCAGGAGGCCGCCGTCTTTGGTCAGGCTGAGGAAGGTGAGCCAGAGCTTGGCGGTGGCGCCGCAGTGGTAGCAGGCACCGGGACCGGTGGGCAGGTCGAGAATGTAAGTGCCCCAGATCATGAACCAGATGAGGCCGGCGAACCAGGTGAGCGTGGCCGCCTCGCTGGGGCGAATTTTGGCGCCGATGAAGCCGACGACCAGGGGCAGCGAGAAGGAGAAGGCGAGCGTGATGGCGGGGGGAATGAACTTCGGGTGCAGCAAGAAGGTGATGCCGACCATCATCAGCACCCAGATGCCCACGCAAATGGCCAGGTGCATGAAAAAGAGCAGCGCCTGAGTGAGCAGGTGCGCTTCCTTTGAACCGAGCGCTTCAATACTGTGAGTATTCATGGGGATCTGTCGTCTTCCAGCGTAACGCGGAGCGAACCGGCCACCAACAACTTTTTTGCGGCTTTTGGGGAAGTGACAGCGCAGCCTACAATATGACCATGCTATTGGAAGGCATTTTTTCAGCCATTACCACGCCGTATTATCCCGACGGCCGTTTGTATCTTCGTAAGCTTGAACATAATGTGGAGCGGTATTCGCGCACGCCGCTGGCGGGGATTGCCGTTCTGGGCTCAACCGGCGAGGCTGTGATGCTGAGCGACGACGAATCGCGCCACGTGCTGCGAACGGCCGCGGACGTCGCTGCTCCGGACAAGGTTCTGGTGGCGGGTGTGGGACGGGAAAGCCTGGCGGAGACGCTGCACCTGGCCGAATACGCCGCCGAATGGCAGTACGACGCGGTGCTGGTGCGGACCCCGCATTACTACGGTGGCCTGATGCGGCCGCTGGAACTGATGACCTACTACCGCGCGCTGGCCGACCGCTCGCCGCTGCCGGTGGTGCTGTACAGCATTCCGAAATTCACACACCTGGAGTTGCCGGTGGAAGTGGTGGCGGAACTGGCGCAGCATCCGAACATCATTGGCATGAAGGATTCGTCGGGATCGACGGAGCGGCTGAAGGCGCTGCTGGCTGCGACGCGCACGGCTCCGAAGCGCAAGGTGACGGTGACGCCGGTATTCCAGGCGGTGACCAGCCGCATGTTGCTGGCGGAAATGGAAGCGGCACAGAACTTTGTGCCCGCCGATCTGCTGGGCTCGGGTGCGGCCCTTGCCGTGGCTCCGCCGCCGGTGCGGCTGAAGGCGACTCGGACGAAGGAAGTGGGCTTCCAGATTATGACTGGCTCGGCGCAGAACCTGCTGCCGGCGCTGGAAGCGGGAGCCTCGGGCGCGATTCTGGCGTTTGCCGCGCCGGCGCCGCAGGCCTGCCAGGAGATTTATACAGCCTGGAAGGAAAACGATCCGAAGGTGGCGGCGGAGAAGCAGCAGCGCATTGCCGAGCCGGCGCAGATTGTGGCGGCGCGGTATGGAGTGCCGGGGCTGAAATTCGCCTGCGACCTGAACGGATACTATGGGGGCAATCCGCGGCTGCCGCTGCTGCCGCTGAATGCGGCGGAAAAGGCGGAGATCGCGGCGGCGATGGCGGACGTGCGGAACTAGCGGACGTGCGGAACTAAGGCAGCGCGGTCTGCTGGATAGCCGGCGGATCGCGGGTGGTCTTCGGATGCTATCCTGCCGCCATGGCAATCGCGAGAGGATCATTTGAAGTGAAGCTGGCTCCGCAGAAGCCGGACAATGCCCAGGCGGAAGCGGCGGGCGTGAGCCGAGCGTCCCTGGACAAGGAATTCGACGGAGACCTGAAGGGCACGAGCCAGGGCGAGATGCTGAGCCTGCTGAACCGGGAGATCGGTTCGGGCGGCTATGTGGCAATGGAACGGGTGAACGGCACGCTGGACGGGCGCAGCGGAAGCTTTGTGCTACAGCACACCGCGACGATGAAGCGCGGCGAGCCGGATCTGAAGATCGCAGTGGTGCCGGATTCAGGAACCGGCGAGTTGGAGGGGCTCACCGGCTCCATGACGATCGAGATCCAGCAGCAGCACTACTACTACTTCGACTACACGCTGGGAAGTCAGGAAGCGGTTTCATAAATACGGGCCGCGGGCTGCATTGTGTTCACCGAAGCCGGAAACCTGAGGAACAACGCGATTCCGGCGGCTCCGCTGCTCCCGGAGCGGGGAAGACTGGATGACGGCACAACGAGTGCATCTGAATTCCGCATCTCTGTCGTACAGATACTCAGGCATGGACCAGGAACTCCGGACGGGAGGGGGGACCGCCGCAGATTGGCTGGGCGCCGGTCTCGGGGCGGATTCGAGGAGAGCAAAACTGTCAGCGACGCCACGGGAACGTATCGCCGGTGTCCTGAGCACCCCGGGAGCGACTGCCAGCCGAACCGACGGGAGGAGATACATGAAGGTCTATCTATTGATTCTTGGCGCGGCTCTGGGCACCCCTTGGATCCTCGCAGCCCAGAGCAATGGCGCGAGCGGTAATGCGAAGAATGGATCCAAGGCATCTGCGCAGTTGTCCGCGAAGGGGCAACAGTTTCTGAGCAAGATCGCGAGCGAAGATCAGTCGGAGATCAACCTGGCCATGCTGGCATTGCAGAAGACGAAAAACAATCAGGTGAAAACCTACGCCAGAACTGAAATTCTGGCCGCGGATGCTCCGATGGAGCAGGGCGCGAAGGTGATTGCAGAGAAGTACAAAGCCGCGATCACGGTCAAGCCGTCCGAGTCGGACACAAATGAGTACAACCGCCTGTCGGGGCTGTCAGGGAAGGCGTTCAATCAGGCTTATATGAAATACGAAAGTAGCCAGCAGGCAAAGGATCTGCAGTTGGTGGGCAGGGAAGAGACGGCGGCCAGGAATCGGAAGCTCCGAAACTACGTCAGGTACGAATACCTGCCCGTAACCAGTGCCACGCAATCGGCGCGAGAGCTTTCGAAATCGATCGGCTGATCCACGGCTCCAGATAAAGGCATGGTCTTCGTCGCTGAATGCGCGAGCGGCCGGATCACGATCCGAGAATCCGGCCGCTCAGAGTTTCAGCGGCCGGGGATCCTCGGTGAGCGAGCGATCGGCGATTGCGGCGATGGCTTCCGGTTCTGCTTCGCGCAGGGCCTCCCCGGCGAGCAGGATGGCCGGCGCGGGTCCGGGAGTGAGACGGTCCAGCTCGGCCAGGGTGGTTTGCTGAATCTGCTGATCCGGCTGAGCGGCGCGCGAGACGACGACGCAGGGGAGAGTGGGCGGCAGGCCTTCGGCACGGAGCTGCGCGGCCAGAGGCGCGAGGTTGCGGCCGGGCATGTAGACGACGCGGGTAGCTTCAGCCAGCGAGGCCGGCTGGTGGGGCGAGCCGGTCGCGTGGTGTCCCGAGGAAAAGCTGATGCTGGAAGCGCTGCGGCGGTCGGCGAGTGGGCGCTGGAAAGC
>JAJZJJ010000058.1 GCA_021810175.1 Acidobacteriota bacterium
CGCGCTCGTCGCCGCCCGCAACTCCTCGTAGCCCTCCGCCGACTGCTCCGGCATCCCGCTCAGCGGCCCAATCTCCTCCCGGTACCGCCGCGCCCGCGCGCCGCCCACCGCAAACCGCGCATGGTCGCTCGTCAGCGCATTCCAGATCGGATTGTCCAGCACCCCGGAGTCGCTCCCGGCGACGCCCTGCGTGCTGCCCGCTTCAGTACCGTGCTCCACTTCATTGGCCATACCGTCGAACCCCGCTTTTGGATCTTCCCCTGGCCTGACGATCCATCCGGCCTGCGGTCTCAGCCGGGGCTCGCGCTCGTCGCAGTCAGGAAGAAAGAACAGACTCAGCCCCCTCAGCGGTAGCTATCCGCTTCAAAGGGTCTTCTTCCTCTGTCTTTTGATCTTTGCACGGTCGGCGATTGTCGAGTGCTTCGACAGCCGCCGGGAGCCGGAATGCCGCCAATGCCCCTGGATGCGGTGTTCGGTTTCACCCCTTCTTAGGCCAGAAGCGCCCGCTGATGGCGGCATGCCGCGCCCTGGCCGTCAGGGTCCGGCGTCTTCGGAGAAGCCTGGACCCTGAACCTGCCGTCGTTCTGCCTGCTCATCGCACCCCGGACAGCAGGCGCGCTGGAACCTTCGTCCTCACACCCCAGGGATCAGCGTGGCGTCGACCAGAGAACGTGCCCCTTCTTCTTCATCAGCACCAGCGAAGCGGCGCTGTTTCCCCACGCATGGCCTTTCTGCTGCAGGGAAGAAGCAACGCCCAGGACCGCCCTGGCGCCCCGCCGTCCTTCAAGCGCAATGGTGGGTTCGCCCTGCGAACTCAGGCACATGGACGCGCTGGCCGTGCCCTTTGTCCCGTCCGCCATCCCATCGAAGTTCTTCGGATGGTCCACCGTCGCGCTTTCGTCGTCCTTTCGAGCGGCCACGCAGGAGGTGGTCGGGCTTGCTTCGAATACCAGCCCGCTGCCCTCGCTCGGATTACCGTCCAGCCCCATTGACGCCATCTTCGGCCTGACCACCAACGCCGCCGCCGCTTTGCCGGACGAAAGGTCAATGCGGCTCACCGATGGTCCGCCTCTCAGGGAAGCGATCAGCTTCGCTCCCTGAAACAGGTTCACCGCCGCCGCGGATGTCGTGGACGAGGTAATCGGCAGGTACAAATCCAGATTCGCGTCCTCTCCGCCTCCCACCAGCACAACCCGCTTCTCTCCGCTGGCCGCCCGCAGCTCGAGCCCCGGTCCTTCAGGCAAAATGGCGAGTCTTCCTCGAATCCTGCCGTTCGAGTCGGTCAGATCGAACTCGTGGGCCTTCACCCGGCTAAAGTCCCGCGTCCGGGTCGCGAATGTGATGATCGCGAAGATCACGATGAGTCCGACCATCGCGTACTTCAGCCGCACATTCTCGCGTTCCAGTCTGTTTAACCGGCTGTCGACATCGACCGGCAGTGCTCCCGTTGGTTCAGTCATTCTGTCTTCTCCTTTCGCGAGTGCGGGTTCGTGGGACCCCTCCGATTCGCCAAATCCTACAGGACGACGGAGCTGGCTGACAAAAGAGAGGCGAGCGGCAGGAACGCGACATCGAACGAGTCCCTGGTCGGACATAGATCCCGTGAGCGGCGCTGCTTCGTCACCGGCTGTCAAGCATCCACCGCCCGCACCAAGGTAATAAGATGACATTCCAAAGGACTTGCGGGCCTCCCACGGCCAGGAAAGTTGGCACGATTGATCGCTGGATTCGATAGCCTTGAAATAGAGAGCAAAAAAGCAAAGAGGGCAGGGAAGCAAGGCGACACCGGCTCGCAGGCCGCGAGCCGGTGTCAGGTTTCAGGGGGGCTTGCGGGAAGCGGGCCTGTAGCTCCGCGCGTCGGCTGCTTCAAAAAACCTAATGGAATCAGATGTGTGGCGATAAATCCTGTCGAATCATATCGATATGGAGGAAATCCCGTATCCATATGAAAAGAAGGAATTAGTTAAACCTTGCAGAATCATATCCTTACGGAATCGTCGAGACCGATATCCCTTTTAGAATCATATCGATGGAAGAAAAAGCAAAAAAACATGGGGGGGACCCCCAGGAAGCAGCGAACCGGCCACTCAACAGCGTGGCAGAAGGGAGCACAGCCAGCCGGGGCCATCTTCCCCGGAAAAGCCAGCGGACCGCCAATCCACCAGGCTGCGGTCTGTTCTTCACGTTTGTTGACTAACCAGTAAGCTCTGCGCTAAACCGCGCAGAATCATATGCATCCCCCAAAAACACCCCAGGGGGCTATGGACCCGAGGACCGCTAACTCGCTGACTTGCTGACTGCCTCAGCTTCGCGCCCGGGCCACCCGCTCGTAAACCTCCACGTACTCGGCCGCTGAACGCCCCCAGGAATATTCCTGGGCCATCCCGTTCCGCATCAGCGTCTGCCACGCTTCCTTGTCCGGAAACACCGCCAGAGCCCGCTGGATCGCCGCCAGAAAGTCCTCCGGACGATACCCGTGGAACTTGAACCCGGTCCCGGTCTTCTTCTTCCCGTCCCATTCCTCGACCGTGTCTTCCAGTCCGCCCGTCCCCCGCACCACCGGAACGGTCCCGTACTTCAGGCTGTAAAACTGGTTCAGACCGCACGGCTCGTAGCGCGATGGCATCAGGAAGATGTCCGCTCCAGCCTCCACCTTGTGCGCCAGAGTGTTGTCATAGGCGATCTTCACCTTCACCTGGCCGGGGAAATGCGAGGCCATCGACCGGAACAGGCTCTCGTAATAGTCCTCGCCGCTGCCCAGCGCCACCAGCACCACATCCTCGCGCAGCAGCGGAGCCACAATCTGCTCCAGAATGTCGATGCCCTTCTGTGTCGCCAGCCGGGTCACCATGCCCAGAACGGCCGTCTGGTCGCCCACCGCGCCCGCTCCGAAGGCGTGCAGCAAATCCTTCCGGCACTGGGCCTTGCCGGCAAGGTTCTCCGGCGTGTAATGCGCCGCGATCTTGCCGTCTGTCGCCGGATTCCACTGCCCGTAGTCGATGCCGTTCAGAATTCCCACCAGGTCGGAGGCTCGCTGTCGCAGCGTCCCATCCAGACCTTCGCCGAACTCCGGCGTCTGGATCTCCTGGGCATATCGCGGGCTCACCGTCGTCAGCATGTCGGAGTAAACAATGCCGCCCTTCAGAAAATTGAACCGGTCGTACTGCTCCACCCGGTCCATCGTGAAGATCTCCCACGGAAACAGCAGCCGCTCCACCGTCTGCGGCGGATACGTCCCCTGGTACCCGGCATTGTGAATCGTCAGCACCGTCCCCCGGTTCCGCAGCACCGGATCGAACTCGTACAGCGTCCGCAGATACACCGGCAGCAGCGCCGTCTGCCAGTCGTGGACGTGAAACACATCCGGAACGCCCAGATGCTTGGTCGCCTCCAGCACCGCCCGGGAGAAAAGAGCAAAACGCTCCCAGTTGTCCGCATATTCCGCCGAAGGAGTGGCATAAAGCGCTTCCCGGTCAAACAGTTCCGGGCAATCGACGAAGTAAACCTGCACCCCGTCGTGAATGCCGCCATCCAGCACCGCCGCAAACCGGCTGTAGTACTGGAAGGGAATCGTGATGCTCCGGATCGCATACTGCTTCTCCGGAGCTTTCTCCCGAACCTGCCGGTAATACGGCAGATACACCGTAACCTGATGCCCAAGGCTCACAATCTGGCGCGGCAGCGCGCCCACCACTTCTCCCAAACCGCCGGTGGTGGCCCATGGTGCCCCTTCCGACGCGGCAAAGACAATATGCATGACGGTCTCCGTACTGATTCTGATGCTGCGGAAAAGCTGAGTCTAAACCCAGCGCCCTGCAACCGGGTAATCGGCCGCGTCTCGACCTCCGGGCCCCGCACGCTGCACAATCGAAACAGATGCCGCAGCGCCCGCAAAGACCCAAACTCGGCCAGAACTTCCTCGTCAGCCCCACCGCTCAGGCCGCCATCGCCGACGCCCTCGGCGACATCTCGCACCGCACCGTGGTCGAAATCGGCCCCGGCCGCGGAGCCATCACCCGTATCCTCGCCCGCCGCGCTCGCCGGCTGGTCGCCGTCGAACTGGATCGTGAGCTGGCCGCCGCGCTGCGCGCCGAGTTCGCCGAACAGCCGGGCGTCGAAATCCTCAGCCAGGATGTTCTGGAGACGGACCTCGCCGCGCTGCGATCCGGTCCGGACGAGAAGCTACTGATTGTCGGGAATCTGCCCTACTACATTACTTCCGATATCCTGCTCAAGCTCTTCGCCGCGGGCGACTCAGTCGAGCGTGCCGTGGTCATGATCCAGCGCGAGGTGGCGGAGCGCGTGGCGGCGCAGCCCGGAACCAGCGACTATGGTCTGTTGTCGGCTACCGCTCAGCTCTATGCCGGCGTCGAGCAGCTTCTTCGCCTGCCGCCGTCGGCCTTCTCGCCGCCTCCGCGGGTTCACTCGACTGTGCTGCGCCTGACCATGCATCCACGTTTCGGCGAGCTGGGTGTCAGTCCGGATGCGTTCCTTCTGTTCCTCCGCATTGCCTTTGCGCAGAAGCGCAAGATGCTCGGAAAGAATCTGCGTACGGCAGGATACGACTCCGGGAGAGTTGCCGCGGCCTTTGCAGCCTGCGGCATCAGCCCGCAGGCGCGCGCCGAGGAACTGGGTCTGCCCACGATGGCCTGTCTGATCCAGCATCTTCGCTGAGCCGTCCAGACTCAGTGCATCTGCAAACTGCCGTCTGCCCGGATCGTTACTTTCCGGAACAACCAGACGAGGCCGGCACATGCGAAGGTGATCAGAGCGATCCAGCGAAAGATGTCAACGTAAGCCCAGAGCAGCGCCTGGCGCTGCAGGCCCATGTAGGTGGAGGCAAGAGCGGCCGGCTGTCCGGCTGCGGGTCCAAGGTGCTGCGCCAGGTAGGCACTCAGTTCCGAGATATGCCGCTGGAACTCAATCCCGGTCTGCGGAACCGCCGCTGCGATGCGGCTCTGATGATAGGCGGCTCTGCGGATCAGCATGGTTTGCGCCATCGAAATTCCGATAGAACCGCCGATGTTCCGGACCAGATTGAAGATTCCGGTGGCGTTGCCCATCTGCTCGTTGTTGAGCAGGGCCGTCGCCGTGTAGCCGATGGGGACAAAAAGGAAACTGAGAGCGAAGCCGGTCAGGAAGACCGGCAGCAGCATGGTCAGCGGCCCGATTTGAGGGTTGATGTTGGAGAAGAGAATCGTGCAGACGCCAAAGACGCCGAATCCCCAGACCAGCAGCCAGCGATTGTCCACGCGATGGCTGATGTAGCCCACCAGCGGCAGTCCCACCATCGATCCGAGGCCGCGTGGAGCCACAACGAAACCAGCGGTGAGAGCGGTATAGCCGAGTACCTCCTGGTAGAAGAGCGGCATCATGGCGACGGTGACGTAAATGGCGACGCCAAGCATGAACACCAGCAGGCAGCCGATACCGAAGTTGCGATTGGAGACGAGGATGTGCAGGTCCACGAGAGGCTGGGGCTTTCGCCACGAGTGATGGATGAACCAGACGAAGCTGACCACCAGAATGAGGGTGGCCCAGCGAACCCAAACGGATCCGAACCAGTCGACTTCCTGACCTTTGTCGAGGATGACCTGGAGGCAACCGGTCCAGAGGCAGAGGAGCGCAAAGCCGAGGTTGTCGAAGGCGCCTGGCTTCGCGTCGCGGATGTACGGCGGATCGTGGACGAAGCGGCTGATCATGAAGATGGCCAGGATGCCTACGGGAATGTTGATGTAGAAGGCATAACGCCAGGTGAAAGAGTCCGTGAGCCAGCCTCCCAGCGTGGGACCGAGCACGGGAGCGACAACGACTCCGAAGCCGAACAGAGCCATGGCCGCAGCGCGGCGTTTGGGAGGGAAGCTTTCCAGCAGGATGGCCTGGGAGATGGGTTGCAGCGCGCCTCCTCCAGCGCCCTGGATGACCCTGGCCAATAACAGAAAACCCAGCGACGGAGCGGCTCCGCACCAGAAGGAGGCGAAGGTGAAGGTCACGACACATCCGATGAGGAAGCGCTTGCGGCCGAAGCGCAGGCCGAACCAGTTGCTGGCGGGCAGCACGACCGCATTGGCGATCAAATAGCTGGTGAGGACCCATGTCGCCTCAGAGTTCGACGCGCCCATCGTTCCAGCGATGTACGGCAAGGCGACCGATGCAATGGAGGTATCGAGGACCTCCATGAAAGTGGCCAGCATAACGGAAATGGCCACGATCCAGGGGTTCTCGGCAGGAAAGGCGGCAGCCGACACACGCTGAGCGGGAGGGCGCAACGAGCCGCCTTCGCCAACAAGTGTCTGGGCTGAACCTTCGACGACAGTCGCCAATTGCCTGCTCCGAAAGATGCCTCAGAGTAGGTCGGCAGGCATTTCCGCGCTGTATCGCTGATCACAGTTGCCAGGAACACGCGACAGGAGGGCTCGGAATTCGGGTCAGAGCAAGGTCAATCCCCTGGCGAGATATTGTATGGCTGGCTACCGTTTACCCGGTTAGCCGGACGAGTTGCTGCGCCTCCAGCTTGGGTCCCAGGATTGACACCCTCGGTACCTGGCCGCGAGCCATCGCGATTTCATCGCATTTATAGAGGCGCGGGCAGTTTTGGCAGTCTTTGAATATCTTGTCAGGCAGATTCGTTCGATCCTCAACCTGACGGAAGCCATAACGGAAGAAGAAGTCAGGGATCCGAGTGAACAGGCAGACGCAGCCGACGCCATGCTCTTCCGCTTCCGCCAGCAGCGCCCGCAGCAGTTCGCCGCCCACGCCGTGGCTCTTGGCCTCCGGCCGGACGACGATGGAGCGTACCTCGGCCAGATGCGGGCCGTAGAGGTGGAGGGCGCCGCAGCCCAGGAAAATGCCCCCTTCGGAAACGGCCACAGTGAAGTCGCGGACGTTTTCGCAAATCTCCGGAAATTGTCGGCGCAGCAGCGTGCCGTCTGAAGAAAGGCTGTTCACCAGTTCGTAAATGTCGGTTGCGTCCTGAAGACGCGCTTTACGCACCAGCATGGGTGGCCTCCGCTTCCGGGGACATGGCCGAACCACCTTTTTCCAACAGGGCCCGCACTCGATCCTCCGTCTCTGCCAGCGCAGCGCGTACCCGTGTCCGCGCTGTTCCACCAATCACATCGTGGCAGTCCAGCGTGGCTTCCAGGGTGACCGCCGCGAAGAAGTCGCCGCCAAATTCGTCGCCGAACTGCCGCAGTTCCTCCAGCGAAAGGTCGCCCAACTCGCAACCTTTATCGAGGCAATACCGGACAGCATTGCCGATCTTCTCGTGCGCCTTGCGGAAGGGAACCCCCTTGTGCACCAGGTAAGTAGCTGCAGCCATGGCATTCAGGAAGCCGGTTTCGCAGGCAGCTCGCATCCTGTTCGTGCGGAACTGCAGCGCGCCGGTGAAGGCGGCCAGAACGCGCAGAATGCGGTCCGCTTCACCCGTGGCCGCAAAGACCGGCTCCTGGGTCTCCTGCATGTCCTTGTTGTAGGCGAGAGGGAGGCCCTTGAGAAGCAGCGTGACGGACTCAGCCGCGCCATGAATGCGTCCCGCCTTGCCGCGCACCAGCTCGGTGAGGTCGGGATTCTTTTTCTGCGGCATGGCACTCGAACCTGTGGAGAAGGCTTCCGGCAACTCGACAAAGCCGAATTCGGCAGTGGCGAAAAGCGTGATCTCCTCGGCAAAGCGGCTGGCATGGATCGCGATCAGGGTGAGGACGTGGAGGTACTCGAGCACGAAATCGCGGTCACTGGTGGCGTCCATGCTGTTGGCGGTGGGAGCTGCGAAGCGCAGCTCCCGCGCTGCAATTGTGCGGTCCAGGGCAAGTGTCGCGCCGGCGACTGCGCCCGACCCGAGAGGGCAGCGGTTCAGCCGGTTCACGCAGTCTTCGAGGCGGGAAGCATCACGCAGAAGCATCTCGACATAGGCCAGCAGCCAGTGCGCGACCAGAACCGGCTCCGCCCGCTGCAGGTGTGTGTAGGAAGGCATGACGGCTTCGTCTGCCGTTTTTGCCTGTTCCATGAGCTGCTGCGCCCAGGACCCGAGGCCGCCCAGCAGAACCTGAGCCTGGCTGCGGATGTACAACCGCAGGTCGGTGGCAATCTGTTCGTTGCGGCTGCGTCCGGTGTGCAGCTTAAGCCCAAGCGGGCCGATCGCTTCGGTGAGGCGCAGCTCCACGAAGTGGTGGATGTCCTCGGCGTGCGGGTCGGCGCCGACTTCTGCCGTGTGGCCAGCGTATTCGGCACTTAGTGCGGAGAGGGCACCGGTGATCTGCACGCACTCTTCGTGCGTGACGATGCCCGCCGCCTCCAGCGCGAGCGCGTGAGCCCGGCTGGCGGCCAGTTCCGCGTCCAGCAACTGGCAGTCAAATCGAATCGACCGCTGCCACTGATCGAAAAATGCATCGGGAGCTGCCCGAAAGCGGCCGGCCCACATTTTCACCGTATTGCCTCTCTTCCCCGCGCGTCAGAGACCGGCGATTTGCTGTCGCCGGTCTGAGCGAAAGCAGCCTTGAAGGCTGTAAGCTGTCCTGGTTTCACCGTTCGTTACCGATTGGCGTTTCCCGAGCCCAGCAGCATCAGCAGCAGGGCCTTTTGAGCATGCATCCGATTTTCCGCCTGTTCGAAGACGACCGACTGCGGCCCGTCAAGAACCGAATCGGTGACTTCGGCATTACGATGGGCGGGCAGACAGTGCATGAAGACGGTCGTGGGCGCGGCCCTGGACATCAGAGCGTCATTGACCTGGTAAGGCTTGAAGATAGGTGCGCGTTTGGTGGCCTCATGCTCAAAGCCCATGCTGGTGCAGACGTCGGTGTAGATGGCTTCTGCATCGCGCACGGCGGCGATCGGATCATTGACGAGGGTGATGTGCGAGCCGGTCACGTTGCCAATGGCGCGGGCCTGAGCTACGATGTCAGCCTTTGGCGCGTAATTGCGAGGGGTGCCCACGGTGCAGTTCGCGCCCAGCAGAGCCGCGGTCAGCATGAGCGAATGGCAGACGTTGTTGCCGTCGCCGACGTAGCTGAAGTTGAAGCCGCGCAGATTGCCGAAGCGCTCCTGCAGGGTCATGAAGTCGGCGATGGCCTGGCAGGGATGCTCCTGATCGCTGAGAGCATTGATTACCGGGACACTCGAATACTGCGCCATCTCGGTGATGGTTTCGTGGGCGTAGGTTCTCAGGACGATCACCGAGACCCAGCGCTCCACGTTGCGTGCGATATCGGCAAGGGATTCGCGTTCGCCGAGCGGAGACTGCGTCTGATCCACAAAGACTGCCGCCCCGCCGACTGTATTGATGGCTGTCTCGAAGGTCAGCCGTGTCCGCAGCGAGGCCTTTTCGAAGAACATGACCATCTGCCGCGCGTCGAGAGCCCACCGGTAATCGCCGGGGTTCTTCTTGACATCGTGTGCAAGCTCGAGAATTGCGGCGAGCTCACGGGGCGTCAGATCCGCGGTGGAACACAGGTCGCGCCCCGCAAGCGATTCCTTGGGGCTGACTGAATCCAGTTCCTGAACCAGTACAGGCTTACCGGCCATTTTCGTTTTCTCCTGTCAGCGGAACTGCCGGAGGTGCAGCCTGCTGCGCTTTCAAAATGTCATCGAGTGCGCCGATTGTCTCGTCCACGTGCTCCTTGCGCAGGATGTACGGAGGCAGAAAGCGCAGTACCGTCTCGCTGGTTCGATTGATGAGGATTTTGCGCTGCATCATCGCGCTCAGGATCTCCTTTGCCAGTTCGGCGGAGTCCATCTCGACCGCCAGCATCAGACCGAGACCGCGAACGCTCACCGCGACGGGATATTTCTTTGCAAGTTGTTCCAGTTGCTCGCGAAAGTACGCGCCGACATCAGCGACGTGGTCGAGCAGATGCTCTTCCTCGATGGTGTTCATGACGGCCAGAGCCACGGCGCAGGCGAGG
>JAJZJJ010000059.1 GCA_021810175.1 Acidobacteriota bacterium
GAGATCGCGCGCTCGGAATGGTATCTGCAGGGGCGTTTGCCGCTGCACACGCTGCGGGCGGACATCGATTACGGGTTTGCCGAAGCGCGGACGACTTACGGGGTGATCGGCGTGAAGACGTGGATCTACCGCGGAGACATTTACCAGCAGAGGCGGCGCGAGCCGCAGGCCGCGGCGGGAACTTCGGTTTTCTAGGAGATCCGGGCCGGCGGGACGGGCTGAAGGGGATTCGTTATGTTGATGCCAAAGAAAGTGAAGTACCGCAAGCAGCAGCGCGGGCGGATGCGGGGCAAGGCGTGGCGCGGGAGCGAGCTGTCGTTCGGCGACTTCGGGCTGAAAGTGATGGAGTGCGGCTACATCACGGATCGGCAGATTGAGGCCAGCCGCGTGGCGATGACGCGTTTCATCAAGCGCGGCGGAAAGATCTGGCTGCGTCTGTTTCCGGACAAGCCGGTGACGAAGAAGCCGGCCGAAACCCGTATGGGCAAGGGCAAGGGCGCTCCGGATCACTGGGTAGCGGTGGTGCGGCCGGGCCGTGTGCTTTTCGAGATGGAAGGCGTAAGCGTGGAGATGGCCGAGGAAGCGATGCGTCTGGCGGCGCACAAACTGCCGCTGAAGACGAAGTTCGTGAAGCGGCACGATGTGAAGGCCGTCGCGGCGGCGAAGTAGATCGAGATTATCGGGCGGGACGCCGGCGACAGGCCGGGTAGCCGCGGAGAGAAGAGACACGATGGAAGTGGACAAGATTCGCAACCTGGGCGACGAGGAACTGGCGCTTGAGGAGCGGAAGACGGCGGAGCAGCTTTTCCGGCTGCGCTTCCAGATGAAGCTGGGGCAGACGGAGGGCGCGAAGAAGCTGCGCGAACTGCGGAAGGACATTGCCCGGATCAAGACCGTGGTGCGGCAGCGGCAGCTGGGCATAAGCGGTCCGGCGCCGAAGACGGAAGGCGGGGCCGGGGAAGCGGCGGCGGCGGAAAAGCCGGCGAAGAAGAAATCCGCGAAACCGGCAGCGAAGAAGACGGCGGCGAAAAAGTCCGGCTTCAGCCGGAAGACGGCCAGCCGGGTGACGGCAGGGCGTTCGGCGGCGAAGCCTTCGGCGAACAAGAAGAAAGCGGCCAGGTCCGCGAGCGTGAAGAAGGGCTGAATCGATGAGCGAAGCGACAGAAACGAAGAGCGTATCGCGCCGCAATGAGAAGATCGGGCAGGTCGTCTCGACGAAGATGCAGAAGACGATTGTGGTCGAAGTGGAGATGCGGAAGGCGCACCCGAAGTACAAACGGATTGTGAAGCGGAACCGTAAGTTCTACGCGCACGACGAGGAGAACACGGCGCGGGTGGGCGATGTGGTCCGGATCCGCGAGACGCGTCCGCTGAGCCGGCTGAAGCGGTGGAACCTGGAAGAGGTGATCCGCCGATCGGCGCTGGCGCAGGTGGAAGAAGCGGCGGCAGGCGCAGAGAAGTAGCAGGCAGGAAGGACGTCCGTGACGGCGCTGAGGCCGGCGGGCGGAGAGAACGCCAACAAGGGCGCGACGAAGACCGGCGGCAGGAGCCGCGGCGGGTTCGCGGGAAGAGGGAGAGATTGCCATGGCAGTGCAGATGAGAACGATGCTGGATGTTGCCGACAACTCCGGTGCGCGGAAGCTGCAGATGATTCTGCCGCTGGGAGGCGCGAGCGGACGGAAGGCGGGTCTGGGAGACGTGATCACGGCGGCTGTGAAGGAAGCTTCGCCGGACGGGCAGGTGAAGAAGGGCAAGGTGGTGAAGGCTGTAGTGGTGCGGACGCGGAAAGAGACGCGGCGCCGCGACGGGACCTATATCCGCTTCGACACGAACGCGGCGGTGCTGATCAACGACGCGGGCGAGCCGGTGGGGACGCGCGTTTTCGGTCCGGTGGCGCGCGAACTGCGGGAGAAGAAGTTTCTGAAGATTGTTTCTCTCGCTCCGGAAGTTCTGTAGGGCGGGCGGAAGACAGAGGGCAGAGTTTATGGCGAGTCTGAATATACAGCGCAACGACACAGTCCGGGTGATCTCGGGCAGCGACCGGGGGAAACAGGGACGGGTGCTGCGGGTATTTCCCGACGAGGGCCGGGTTCTGGTGGAGCACGTGCGGGTGATCAAGAAGCACCTGCGGGAGAATCCGCAGCGGCGGATTCAGGGCGGGATCGCGGAGCAGGAGGCGCCGGTACAGGTGTCGAACGTGATGCTGATCTGCCCGAGCTGCAACCAGCCGACGCGGGTGGCGCACAAATTTGAAGGCGACGTGAAGGTGCGGGTGTGCCGGAAGTGCCACGCGACGATCACGGTGAAGAAGAAGTAGGGACGGGCCGGGCTGATCCGGCCGGCCGACAGCGCCACCGGCGGGGATAGCGCCCGGAGGCGAAACGAGCTTTCCGCAACGGTAGACGGCAGGGGCCAATCCGAGACCGGAAGGGGAACTGGAAGAGAGAGATGGCAGCGAGACTGAGAGAGAAGTATCACAAAGAGATCAAGGGTGCGCTCCAGAAGGAGCTGGGCCTTGAGAATTCGATGGCGGTGCCGCGGCTCGAGAAGATCGTGCTGAACATGGGTCTGGGCGAGGCCACGCAGAACACGAAGCTGCTGGATCCTCTGGTGGCGGACCTGGCGGCGATCGCCGGACAGAAGCCGGTGACGACGCGGGCGAAGAAGTCGATTGCGGCTTTCAAGCTGCGCGAGAACATGGCCATCGGAGCGATGGTGACCCTGCGCGGCGACACCATGTACGAGTTTCTGGACCGCCTGATATCGGTGGCTCTGCCGCGGGTGCGGGATTTTCGCGGGGTGTCGACGAAGAGCTTCGACGGCCGGGGAAACTTTACGCTGGGTGTTCGCGACCAGCTGATCTTTCCGGAGATCGATTATTCCAAGGTGGAGAAGCTGAAGGGCATGAACATCACGATCGTGACTTCGGCCCAGGACGACAACTCGGCACGCGCGCTGCTGCGGCAGTTCGGGATGCCGTTCCGCCAGACGGCGTAAGCGAGGGATTTGAGGAAATATGGCAACGACAGCAAAACGGGTAAAGGACGCGCGGAAGCCGAAGTTCAAGTGCCGCAAACACAATCGCTGCAAGCTGTGCGGACGGCCGCGGGCGTATCTGCGGAAGTTTGGGGTATGCCGGCTGTGCTTCCGGCAGCTGGCGCTGAAGGGCGAGATCCCCGGAGTGGTGAAGTCCTCCTGGTGAGGGCGGGGCGTGGAGCGGCAGGCGGTGCCGGGCCGCAGGACAAGTTTGATCGGAAGCGAGAGTTTGCGATCGAGAAGACATTTCCGCAGGTTCTCCGCTGTGAGCAGGAGGAGCGGAGCGAACGGGGAATGAAGGAGAGACGATGAGTTTGACCGATCCGGTAGCGGATTTTCTGACGCGCATTCGCAATGCGATTCGCGCGCGTCATCAGAAACTGGATGTTCCGGCCTCAAAGCTGAAGGCGGAGATTGCCCGCATCCTGAAGGAAGAGGGCTATATCTCGAACTTCAAGACGACGGAAGAGGAAGGCCGCGCGGTGCTGCGGGTGTATCTGAAGTACGGGGCCAACAACGAGGCGGCGATTCGGGATCTGGCGCGGATATCGCGTCCGGGCTGCCGTGTGTATGTGAGCCGCGACGAGATTCGCCGGGTGCAGGGCGGACTGGGCATCAGCATTATGACTACGCCGCGGGGCGTGATGACCGGCCGTCAGGCGCGCCGCGAGGGCGTGGGCGGCGAAGTACTCTGCGAAGTCTGGTAAGGACGGGCTGTCCGGCCGGGCGCGCCCGCTGGGCGCGGTTTTGGACGGGGAAGGCCGCAGGGGCCGCGCCGATGGCGCGGGCTGAAAGTTGAGCAGGGACGGCGGACGCAGGTTCGCCGAGGCTGCAGTGGAACGGTGGAGCGTGAGCGATGCCGGGACTCGCAAGCCATAAGGAACAGTGAGATGTCACGAGTTGGATACAAGCCGATTCCGCTGCCCGCGGGCGTGAAGTTTTCGGTCAAGGGCAATGAGATTACGGTCGAAGGGCCGAAGGGCAGGTTGGTGCAGTGGATTCCGGCCGGCATTCAGGTGGAGCAGAAGGACGGCCATCTGCAGGCGGCGCGGGAGAACGATTCGCAGGCGGCCATTCACGGATTATCGCGGGCGCTGGTGGCGAACGCGGTGACCGGAGTGACGACCGGCTGGTCGCAGGACCTGGACATTGTCGGCATCGGCTACCGTGCGGAGATGAAGGGCAAGAACACGGTGGTGTTCACGCTGGGGTATTCGCACCCGATCGAGTTTCCGCTGCCGGAAGGTGTGACGGCGGTGGTGGACGCGAAGCAGACGCGGGTGACGGTGAGCGGGGTGAACAAGCAGCAGGTGGGGCAGGTGGCGGCGGATATGCGGTCGCTGCGCAAGCCGGATCCCTACAAGAACAAGGGTGTTCGCTACGCCGATGAGAAGCTGAAGAAGAAGGCCGGCAAGACGGGCGCGAAGTAAACCGAACGGAGCCGCAGGGCGGCTCCGCTGTTAGGAAGGAAACGAGCGATGATTCCGCAGAGGAAGAGGAACGAGATTCGGCAGCGCGTGCACACGCGCATCCGCCGCAGGCTGGCTGGGACGGCGGAGCGTCCGCGGCTGAACGTGTACCGGTCGCTGAACCATATTTACGCGCAGCTGATCGACGACGGACAGGGCGTAACGCTGGCGTCGGCGTCGACGGTGGCCGCGAAGGTGAAGACCGGGGGCAATGTGGCGGCGGCGAAGGAAATCGGGAAGCTGATTGCCGAGCGCGCCAGGGAAAAGGGCATTCAGAAGGTGGTATTCGACCGTGGCGGCTATTTGTACCACGGACGCATCAAGGCGCTGGCGGATGCAGCGCGCGAAGCGGGACTCGAGTTCTAGAGACAGGCACAGGCATAGGGAACAGAGATAAAGAAGGCAGAGACTCTGAACCCTCTGCCCTGGAGCTAAGGAAATATCGATGGCTACATTGAGAAAGAAGCTGGATGCCGCGCAGTACAACCTGAAGGATCAGGTGGTGGCGATTAACCGGGTGACCAAGGTGGTGAAGGGCGGCAAGAACATGTCCTTTGCGGCTCTGGTGGTGGTGGGCGATCCGGGAGCGGGCGTTGTGGGGTATGGCTCGGGCAAGGCGCGGGAGGTTCCACAGGCGATCCGCAAGGGGATTGAATCGGCGAAGAAGAATCTGGTCCGGATCAACCTGACGGAGACGACGATTCCGCACCAGGTGCTGGGCCGGTTTGGGTCGGGACAGGTGCTGCTGAAGCCGGCGCCGGAAGGAACGGGAGTGATTGCCGGCGGCGCGGTGCGCGCGGTCATGACCTCGGCCGGCGTGCAGAACGTGCTGACGAAGAGCCTGGGGACGGCCAACCCGCACAACGTGATCAAGGCGACGTTCGACGCGCTGGTGCAGCTGCGCGACAAGGGCGAAGTTGCGGCGATGCGCGGCAAACAGGTGCAGGAGCTTTAATCATGGCGGAGAATACGGGAAAGATTCGCATTCAGTACTACCGGTCGATGATCCAGGCGCCGGTGAAGCACAAGCGGGTGGTGAAGGGGCTGGGCTTCACGCGGCTGAATCAGGTCGTGGAGCGTGAGGATACGCCTTCGATCCGGGGTATGGTGAAGACGATTCCGCACCTGGTGCGGATTGTGAACGGCTAAGGCAGGGATTCCGAGAGGAATTCGCGGCATACAGATCATGCGAGTCGTCCGGTGAAATTCCGGGCGGCGCTGAGCGAGGACGGAAATGAAGAATCTATCGAATCTGCGGGCGCCCAAAAATGCGAACCGCAACAAGAAGCGGATCGGGCGCGGTATGGGCTCGGGAACGGGAAAGACCTCCGGGCGCGGGCACAAGGGACAGGGATCGAGGTCGGGATCGAGCCTGATGCGTGGTTTCGAGGGCGGCCAGATGCCGCTGCACCGGCGGCTGCCGAAGCGCGGTTTTACGAATATCTTCCGCACCGAGTACGCAGTGGTGAATCTGGACCGGATCGCCGAGCTGGGGGAGACGGAGCTGACGCTGGAGAAGCTGACGGAACGGGGTCTGCTGAAGCGGCGGGGCGAACTGCTGAAGGTGCTGGGGAACGGCGAGCTGACCCGGGCGGTGACGGTTCACGCGCACAAGTTTTCGAAGTCGGCTCAGGAAAAGATCGAAAAGGCCGGCGGCAAGGCAATTCTGATCGGCTAACGGGATTACTTCGCGGCATCGCGCGGGGTATGATGAGACTACCGACCCATGTTTGAGAAGTTTGCGAATATATTCCGGATCCCCGATCTGCGCAGGCGAGTCCTGTTCACGCTGGGAGTGCTGGCCGTATACCGGCTGGGCGCCCACATCACAACCCCGGGCGTGAACGTACAGGCGCTGCAGGCGTTTTTTAACAACCAGGCCGGCTCCTCGCTGGGGCTGGTGGACCTGTTCAGCGGCGGCAACCTTCGCAAGCTGACGGTTTTCGCGCTGGGGATCATGCCGTACATTACGGCGTCGATTATCTTCCAGCTGCTGACGGTGGTTTACGAGCCACTGGCCAAGCTGCAGAAGGAAGGCGAACTGGGGCGGCGGAAGATCACGCAGTGGACCCGGTATGTCACGGTGCTGCTGGGCGTGGTGCAGTCGGCGGCTATTGCGATCGCGCTGGAAAGCTCGTCGAGCAATCTGGTGCTGAATCCGGGCATCGGCTTTGTGCTGATGACGATTCTGACGCTGACGACGGGCACAACCTTCATCATGTGGCTGGGCGAGCAGATCACGGAGCGGGGAATCGGCAACGGCATGAGTTTGCTGATCTTCGCCGGCATTGTGGTGGGTTTGCCGACAGGCATCGCCGATCTCTATAACACGATCCAAACGAAGCGATTTGGCGGATTCACCATTCCGGCAGTGGTCATCCTGATTGCGTTCATGATTGCGGTGGTTGCGTTCATCGTCTGGGTGGAGCAGTCGGAACGGCGCATCCCGGTGCAGTACGCCAAGCGAATCGTCGGACGGCGGATGATGGGTGGGCAGTCGACACACCTGCCGCTAAAGGTGAACTCCGGTGGCGTGATGCCGATTATCTTTGCGGCATCGGTGCTGTCGGCGCCGATGCTGTTCGCGCAGGCCGCCTTCGTGAAGAACAGCGATTTCCTGTCGCGGGTCTTTCGGGATCTGGGGCCGGGCGAACCGATGTACGAGCTGCTGTACATCGTCGCGATTGTCTTCTTCGCCTACTTTTACATTTCCATTGTTTTCCGGCCCGACGATATTGCCGACAACATGCGCAAGTACGGCGGGTTCATTCCGGGTATTCGGCCGGGCAAGCGGACATCGGATTTCGTGAACGATATTCTGACGCGGATCACCCTGGTGGGAGCGCTTTATCTGATCGTAGTGGCGATTATTCCGCAGCTGCTGATCAGCGGCATCCATCTGAATCACCTGTGGCTGATCGGCAGCTGGTTCGAGCATCTGCCGTTGTGGGTGACGAACGGCATGGGCTTTAACTTTTACTTCGGCGGCACTTCGTTGCTGATCGTGGTGGGTGTGGCGATGGACACGGTGAACCAGATCGAATCGCACCTGATCATGCGGCACTATGAGGGCTTCTCGCCGAAGAGCGGCCGAGTGCGGGGAAGGCGGGCCTGGTAGATGGAATCTGCGGTAGCGGACAGAGGCGCAGGGGAGAAGGATTCGCTGAGGGGAAAGCCGGGGCCGATTCTGCTGCTGGGCGCTCCGGGAGTCGGGAAGGGAACTCAGGCGAAGGAGCTGGTGGCGAAGTGGAATATACCCCAGATCTCCACCGGTGACCTGCTGCGATCGAACCGCGACCGGAAGACTCCGTTGGGAATGCAGGCCAAAGAGCTGATGGATCAGGGACGCTTGGTTCCGGACGAGTTAGTCAACCAGATGGTGGCCGAGCGGCTGAAGCAGCCGGACACGGAAAAGGGCTACATTCTGGACGGCTATCCGCGGACGCTGGGGCAGGCGAACTGGCTGGACGGGCAGATAGGGGCGGATTCCGGCGCCCTGCCGGTGATTGCGGTGAGTATCCAGGTCGGCTATACTCAACTCTTGCGCCGTATTACCGGGCGACGCAGCTGCCCAGTCTGCGGGACGATCTACAACATCTACCTGCAGCCACCAAAGGTCGATGAGAAGTGCGACCTGGACGGGACACCTCTGGTGCGGCGTTCCGACGATACCGAGGAAGTTTTCAGGGAGCGAATGCGGACGTACGATTCGCAGACGGCGCCGGTGGTGGAACACTACCGCACGCTGGGCCGATTTGAGGAAGTGGATGGAGACCAGGCGGTGAACGCGGTGGCTGCCGGAGTGATGGCAGCGGTGGCGCGCCTGAGGAGTTAAGGGGTGGCGATCACGATCAGAACGCCGCAGGAGATTGAAAAGCTGCGGCGGAGCGGGCAGGTGGTTCGGGAGATTCTGGATCAGGTCCGCAAGGCAGCTCAGCCGGGGGCATCGACTCTGGATCTGGAGGCGGTGGCCGTGGCGAAGATGAAGGAATTGGGGGCGACTCCGGCATTCAAGGGATACCGGGGTTATCCCTGTGTACTGTGTACTTCGGTGAACGACGAAGTGGTACACGGAATCCCGTCGGCGGAACGGAAGCTGAAGGACGGCGACATCGTTTCGATCGATACGGGCGTGGTGATGGACGGGTACTACGGCGATTCGGCCATTACGGTGGCGGTCGGCGAGAAGATCAGGCCGAAGACGCGGAGGCTGCTGGAGGTTACGGAAGCATCGCTGCGGAGCGGAATCCGGGAAGTGAAGGCCGGAGCCACGCTGGGCGATGTGGGAGCGGCGGTACAGGATGCGGTGGAAGCGGCTGGATTCAGCGTGGTACGGGATTTTGTGGGCCATGGGATCGGAACGAAGCTGCACGAGGATCCGCAGGTGCCGAATTATGGTGAGCGGGGACGAGGGCAGAAGCTGAAAGCCGGCATGGTGCTGGCGATTGAACCGATGGTGAATGTTGGAAGTCCGGACGTCCGGGTGCTGAAGGATGGCTGGACGGCGGTGACCGAGGATGGGAGCCTGAGCGCGCATTTTGAGCACACCGTGGTGGTAACGGCCGACGGCGCTCTGGTCCTGACAGAGTAGGGACGCAACAGAACCGAAGCGAAGGTAACGATTGTCGAAGGAAGACGCGATTGAGGTAATGGCAACGGTGCTCGAGACGTTGCCGAATGCCATGTTCAAAGTGAAGCTCGAGAGCGGCGGGCACGAAGTTCTTGCCCACGTATCCGGGCGGATGAGAAAGAACTTTATCCGCATCCTTCCGGGAGATCGGGTCGCAGTGGAGCTCAGTCCCTACGATCTGAATCGTGGACGGATTGTGTATCGCTATAAATAACAGGGGCTTAGGTCTTTGTTGTGAGGAAGTTGGGCAATGAAGGTTCGTGCATCAGTGAAGGCAATTTGCGCCAAGTGCAAGGTGATTCACCGGCAGGGCGTGGTTCGGGTGATCTGCGAGAACCCGAAGCATAAGCAGCGCCAGGGGTAAGCGGCGCAACTGAGAGAGTTACGCCGCCGGCATGGGGCGGGGGCTAGTTAGCCACAGAAAGGCTTGCGATGAACCCCGGGTTTCGGCCCAGACTCTCACCACTCCGGTTCGAATGGACTGGAAAACGGCTTCGGCCCCTGATGGCGGAAGCAACACGAAGGACACCGTATGGCACGTATTGCAGGCGTCGATCTGCCGCGTAACAAGCAGGCGAGAATCGCGCTGACGTACATCTACGGGATTGGCGATCCGCGCGCGGCGAAGATTCTGGCTGCGGCGAACGTGGATCCATTCCGGAAGATTCAGGAGCTCGGCGAAGACGAGGTCAACCGCATCCGTCAGGTCAT
>JAJZJJ010000060.1 GCA_021810175.1 Acidobacteriota bacterium
CGAGGCCACCGCCTGCGTGTAACTGCCGCTGGTTGCCGTGTAAGTGTAGCCGCCCGCCGCATCCAGAGCCGCTCCGCTCAGATCGAACGTCGCCACGCCCGCCACTGCCGCCACCGTGTACGTCTTCGAATAGCTGTTCGGCCCCGTTACCGTCAGCGCGATCGTGTCGGCCGCCGTTGTCACCACGGTTCCGGTGGAGTCCTCTTCCGACACCTTCACCGTGCCGCCATTGCTGCCCGCCGTCAGCGTCGCCGCCGGCGCCGCGCTGAACGCCAGTTGTGTCACCGCGGACGTTACAGTAAAGCTCCCGCTCGTTGCCGCAATCGATGGCGCATGGGTGCTGATCGCCGGATTGAGCGCCAGCGTCGCGGCGAGCGAATCACCTGTCCCCGGCGTGTTCACGCTCAGCGATGAATACGTCGCCACACCCGCGCTGGTCACAGCCGAACCACCCGTCAGCGTCCCCGATCCCGTCAGGGTGAGAGGAATCGTCTCCGCCGTGGCCGTGAACGGACTCCCGTCCTCGTCCAGTGTTATCGCCGGAGCCGGGCTCATCGTTGCATACTGCACTACATTGCTGGGCTGCACGCTTCCGCTCGCGCTCCAGCTCAACGCGTAGTCCGTCTGCACCGCGCCCACGTCCACCTTGCCCGCCGGGCAATAGCCGCCCGCGCCGGTGTAGCTGCTCTCGTTCGAGGTGGTCAGGCTGAGCGCCACGCCGCGCTGGTCGCTGGTGATGCCCGCGCTGGCGGCGCCCGTCGCCGACCCCGCGCAGATGGCCACGCTGCCCGGCTCCGGAACCATCGTCTGCGTCGGCCCGCCGTAGTTGCCCAGCGTGGCCAGCATCGGGTTGCCGCTGATGGCCCCCGTATTCGACGTGCAGCCGTTGCAGTCGTCCTCGGTCGTCCCGCCGTCGAGGTTCCGGTAGTAGACGTTGTCGCTGGCGTTGAGAGCGCTGGTGCCGCCGTTATCGATCCCGGCCCCGGTGGAGGCACCGTTGCCGACAAAGATGTTATTTGCCGCGGTCAACAATTGCAGGTTGTAGATCGCGCCGCCGGAACTGCCAGTACCAGTCGCAGTGTTTGCGGAAAAAGTATTGTCGCTGACAGTCATGGTGGCGTTAAGTCTGTTCTCGATGGCGCCGCCGAACGAGGTTGCCGTGTTCCGGGAGAAGGTGCTGTCTGCAATCTCCGCCACGCTCAGCGTGCTGAAGATGGCTCCGCCGTCGGTCGCCGCATTTCCGGAGAAGGTGCTGTTCGTCACCGTCAGAGCGCCATTGACGCTGAAGACGCCGGCGCCGCTGCTTGCGATGTTTTCGGAGAAGGTGCAGTTGGTTACCGTCAGCGTTCCCTGGTTGTAAATGCCTCCGCCGTACGGTGTCGCCCTGTTCGCGGTAAATACGCTGCCCGCTACAGTCAGCGTGCCGTCATTGTCGATGCCGCCACCGGACGATGCGGCGCCATCGGTGATATTCAGGTTTTCGATCTCCGCGCCCGTTATGCCGGAGCCTTCAATAAAGATCCCCGTGGATCCGCCGCCGTTCACCGTTACCAGATTCTTCAGGATGCTGCCACCGCTCGTCGTTGGGCCGGCGATCGTGGTGTCTGCGGGAAGGTTCAGAGGAGCGCCTGTGAGGGTGATGGTCGCGCCATTGGGCGCCGGGAATGCCGAGGCGGCAAATGTGACTTCAGCCGCACCCGCACTGGCCGCGGCTGCCAGCGCATCGCGCAGCGTGCAAACACCCTCCGGCGAACTGGTGCAGTGAGAGGCGATGCCCGTCGCATCGTCTGCCGCGGTATTGACGACATAGCTCGGCGCCTTCACCGTGAGCGAGAGGGAGCCGGTGCTCGACGCGAACATGCCGGTCCCGGTGAATGCCAGCGCGATGGTGTGGGTCCCCACGGTCAGCGGTGTTGCGGGCAGCTCGATGCTGTACATTCCGCCAGTGCCTGGCGTTATAGTCAGCGGGGTTGTACCGTCCAGCTTTGCTGTGAGGACGCCCATTGCCACGGACGGCCTCACGGCCGCCGAGACCGTCGGCTGCTGGTTATAGACAAAGGTCGACGAGGGGCTGACCGCAGCTGTCGAAGTGGTGGCAATGAGCGCCGTGTTGGTCAGCGCAAACTGAGCCGACGCGCTGCCGCTATTCGCCGTCACGTCGTAAGCTCCGGGGATGGCGTTCGCCGTAGCTGTCACGGCTGCGACTCCCCCGGAGCCGGTAGTGACGCTCCCGCTGCTGAGTGTCGCGCTGGCTCCGCTCGAGGGCGTCACAAACGTCACCGTCGCTCCCGTTAACCCCACGCCGGTGTGAGCCTCGGTCGCCGTCGCGGTGAGCGGCGCGGCAAACGCCAAACCGGCATAGGCGCTCTGCGGAGTGCCACTGCTGGCCGTCACCACCGTGCCCTGGAACTCATCCGCTCCCGCATCCACTCCACTGACGTTTCGGGGCTGGCCGCGCTGGTCGGTCGTGAGCGAACCCAGGTTATTCACGTTGCCGGCATTCAGCGCGGGGCTCTCCGGCAGCGGCAGCATGGTCTCGGTTGGTCCGCTGTAGTTACCCAGCGGCATGAGCAGCGGGTCCAGAGGGCTGGCCGCCGTGCCCAGCAGCGTCGACGTGGTAAAGCCAGCCGTTCCGTCCGTCGCTCCGATCAGGTTTCCGCCGGTGTCGGTGAAGACGCCCGCCGCATCGGGGTCCGCCGCCGCGGTGTTGCCCGCCACGATGCTGTTGGCGATGGAGCTGCTCCCGCTCGGGATCACGTTGATATCGATCAGCGTCAAGGGCATGGTACAGTCGGAAGCCGGGGTCGAAGGGATACACGCCGAATTGGTGTTTGGATATCCCTGCTGCCACAGCACCACCATCTCCGCATAGTTGTTGCCAAACTGGCCGGCGAGGGGGGTGAATTCGACGTAGGAGCCTTTGCCACCTGTCAGGGCGGTGTCGATGAGCGTTTTGATTGGACCGGACTGCCAGGGACCTGTTGCTTCAGGCAAAGAATCGGTGGTTTCCTCAAGACCTGGGCCGTTTGTAATCGTTCCATTGAGCGTGATGTATAGTGACTGGGCGCCGTTCCTCGCGAGATAGAATTCCCCGGCGGAGCTTAGAGCCATGACGTGAGGAGTCAGATTCTCTCCCTGCGTCGCTGCGGGCGTCGGCAGGTAGATCCAGGCAGAGTGATTCTCCGGCACATTTGCCTGAAGGACCTGGTACTGGAAGGGCGTGGTGAGACTGAATGTCTCGGTCGACAGGAAGTCGCAGGTAATGAATAGACCAACGCAGGTCGGTATTACATCGGGAGTCACCGGCAGCCATGTAGGCGCCCCCAGGTGGCAGTTGCCCGTGCCAGGCGGCGCGGAGTAGTTGGTTACCTTTCCGCTGGCATCGATCAGGTTTACCTGCGCCTCACAGGGGACGACAAACAGCGTCCCGCCCGGTGTGGTCGAGCCTGGCGTACCGATGGAGTTGACGGTGGCCGGCGGCGCTGTGCTGACCACTCCGGTCGTGCTGACGGCGGGGCTGGTGGCCGAATCCACGGATTGGGCCACGCCCCCGCCGCTGCCCGCCGCGAGAGAGGCGCCGGTGACGGCATTGCCATCGACAGTGGAGTTGAGCACCTTTAGCGGCCCCAGGCTGTAGACCGCGCCGGCAGCGCCACCCACGTTGTCCGCGTCCGTCGAGGTATTGTTCGCGATGGTGGAATCCGTCAGCGTGATGGAGCCGAGGTTGTAAATGGCCGCGCCCTGACCGCCCCCCGCCGCTATATTCCCGGTGAAGGTGCAGGCGGTGATGGCTGCGATCCCATAATTCATCAGACCGCCGCCGAAGCCCCGCGCTCCGCCATCCTGCCCGGCCTTGTTGCCGGACACGGTAGAGTCGTCAAGCGTCAGTTTTCCGGTCGAACTGTTGTAGATTCCCGCAGCCGCGCCCGCCGGAGCCGAGTTATCTGTTACAGCTACGTTGTCGAGGGTCAGCGTCCCGTCATTCCGGACGCCTCCGCCGTAGATGCCGGAAGCCGTGAACTCCCCCGTAACCATCGGAGACTGGTCGGCCTTCCCATTCTCGATGGTCAGCCCGCTGAGGGTCACGGTGAAACCCGAGTGAACGTCGATCACCCCGCTGGAGTTGCCTCCGCTGATGGCCAGACGGGAAGAGCCGGGCCCCGTGACGGTCATCGTCGATGAATGATTCGTGTTGTCGAACACCAGCGGTCCACTGGTCAGCGCAATCGTGCCGGTCAGCCCGTTCGCGAAGGAGATACTCCCGCTGGTGCAGGCGCTCACGGCATCGCGCAGCGATCCGGCACCGGAGTCCGCCAGGCTGCTCACAGTGCATTGGGCATGCGCCTGCGCCCCCGCCAGAAACACCACGGCCGCGCAAAGAAGCAGCGCGGACTCGAACGCGCGGACCAACAGCGTGGCGCGGGAGAACGAGGCAGAAACAGATTTTTTCACGTCTGACATCCGGAAATTGGGGGATCGAGTTGCTCTGGGGGCCGTTGTGCGACACCCCAGGCCGGACCTCGACACTTCCGGTCACGCCGTGGGGACGGCACAGGTCTGCAATGCAACAACTGGGGAACGATGACTCGCTAGAATTCTTGCGCGAAGCGGCAGTTGGCCACAATCTACTGATTAGTAGGGTTGGGCAAAGCGGATGGCGCGAGGCGGCGCAGCCACTGAGCCATAAGCTCGGCGCGGCTGTGCGCGCCAAATCTGCGCAGCACGATCACGACATACTGGTGGGCAGTTCCCGAACTAATGCCCATAGCCCCTGCAATCTCCCGCTCCGAGGCGCCGGTCAGCAGCAGACGCAGCACCTCGCTTTCGCGGGCGCGCAGAGGTTCGCAGCTATCCAGCAGGCCGTGGCACTGTAGTTGCTCGCGATGCAGCAGGGCGCTGCCGCGCAGGAAAAACCTCAGCAGATCGCGCTCCCGCCGTCCGAACGGGCGAGTTCGGCTCTCGCGATCGAATACCAGGTAGGATTCCGCCCGGGGCGCGGCCGCCGAAATGCACACCAGCCGGTCCCCGATGCCCAGCGGTGTCATCACATCGCGATAGATCCAGTGGGGCTTCCACTCGCAGTCGCCGACCAGTTCCTCGCGCAGGTGACAGCGGTTTTGCCCGAAGCGGCCTACCAGCGCGATGGTGTGGGGATCGCAGTGATTTTTGCGGACCGCGGCCACCCCGGCTTCATAGGCGCGCCGCCACGCGTCGGTGGGATAGAGAGCGATGGAGAGCCGTGGACGCCAGCCGAGCAGCGGATCGGCCGGAGCACTGCGCCGCCAGTTCTTCTCGCGGGCCGCGCCCACCCAGACGCAGTTCACGGCTCCCACCATCCGAGTCAACTCGCGCAGGCAGTGACCCAGCGCCTCCTGTGGAGAGGACGCGGGGAATTCCGCCAGCTCGTGCCACAGTCGCACGATCGCATCCTGATCCTTCCAGGAGAGGCGTGGACGGGATTGCGGTTCGCTCATGGAGCAACGGCCTCCGTCGAATGGACGGAGGGCCGGAGGTCAGTGCGGCCGGCCTCATCGAACGGGAAAACGCGGAATACTCGACCGCAATGGCGAGTGGAAAAACACCAGGAGTGAAGCATCCGGGCACTCCGGGGCGAAAGAACAGCGTTCAGAATCATACGGCGGTTCAACGTGACAACGCCGCAGGGTAATTCGACTGTAGTACTCGGCGCTGCTGGGGCAGTGGGCCGGACCCGACATCAGGGAATGCAGGCGACAGAAACGCTGAAAAGCAGGAGCAGCGCCTTCCTTCGTCGAGGGAGTCTGGAAGGTTCAGCGGCCGCGTTCAGGCCTTCCACACTCAAAGATTGAAATGATTGCGCCCTGATAATAAATCAGAAAATCAATGCCAAAGCAAGAACAATTTTGCGGGCAATCGATACAACCGGAGCCGGCAACGCGGGCTCCCTCTCATTGTTTCAGGTATGTAAACCCAGCACCAGCAGACCTGGAAACGAAGGGAAACGACACGATGATGAAAAGTTCAGGTTGTTTTCCATGACAATTCCTACGCAGACGAAAAAGGGACCAGCCTTAAGTTGCTCCCGGTGAAGGTATGCACAAGTTGCTAACTGCAACACCGTGACGTTGCCCGCGCAAAGCGTATCCCATAGCGAGCTGCTGTAATAGCGAAAGGGAAACGAAGATGAGCAACGGAAAACGCGGGCGGTACACGCTGGAGTTCAAGCAGGAGGCGGTGCGGCTGGTGGAGTCTGGCCAGAGCATCGCGGAGGCGGCACGCAGTTTGGAAGTGGTGGAACAGACGCTGTCGAACTGGGTGAAGGCGCATCGGGCGGGAAAACTAAGGGACACCAGCGGACGGAAGCAGGTGACGGCCGAGCAGATGGAGATCAGCCGCCTGCGGGCGGAACTGGCGCGCGTGAAGATGGAGCGCGACATCCTGGGAAAAGCGACGGCATTCTTCGCGAAAGGCCAGAAGTGAGGTATGCCTTTATTGAACGTCATCGGCGTGTCTGGCCAATCTGTGTGCAGTGCCGGGTGCTGGGGGTGAGTGTGTCCGGCTATCATCAGCATCGGGCGCGGCGCCGGCGAATCGCCGAACGCCGGCACCTGACGGATGCAGCCCTGCTGGCGCACATCAGCGCGGTGTATGCGGAATACCGTGGCGCCTACGGGTGGCCGCGCATCTGGCGGGAACTGGTGCATCGCGGCATTCGCGTGGGCAAGCAGCGGGTGCAGCGGCTGATGCAGCAGCATGGTATCCGCGCTCGCGGCAAGCGGCGTTTCCGCGTGGTCACCACCGACAGCGGGCATGATCTGCCGATCGCGCCCAACCTGCTCAACCGCAACTTCGCCGTGAACGCTCCCAACCAGGCGTGGACGGGCGATATCACCTACATCCCGACCGACGAAGGCTGGCTCTTTCTGGCCGTGGTCATCGATCTGTTCAGCCGTAAGGTAGTGGGCTGGTCGATGCGCGGGGATCTGCATCGCAGTGTTGTGATCGATGCGCTGGAGATGGCCTGGTACCAGCGGCTTCCGGAGAAAGGGACACTGATCTTCCACTCGGACCGCGGCAGCCAGTATGCCAGCGATGACTTCCGTCAGCTGCTGGACCAGCACGGTATCCGCCCGTCGATGAGCCGCCGGGGCAATTGCTGGGATAACGCCGTCACCGAGACGCTGTTTGGATCGCTGAAGGTGGAACGGCTGCACGGAGAGCAGTTTCCAACCCTCCGCGCGGCGAAGGACGAAGTGCTGGACTGGCTGCTCTGGTATAACCGCCAGCGCATGCACTCCACGCTGAATTACGTCAGCCCTGCGCAGTATGAGCAGGACTGGAACCAGAAACAGCAGGGCCGTGGAACTGACGGTCTGCTGGAAAGCATGGAAGAAACGATGAACCCGTTTCTCCCACCCTTCCCACAGACCCTGGAAATCGCCGGCGGCGATTCCCACCCTTCCACCGCCACGACCACCACGGGGATATAATCCCCCAAACCTGCTCAGCTATGGGATACGCATTCTGAGGGCAAGCTCAAATCCCCGGCCAATCCAGTCGCAATTAAAGAGAGACACCGATCTGATGATCGGGACTCCTTGGTCGTCCAGAACCAATCCCGGGAAGAACATCTCTGAGGCCCAATTTGCCATGCCGTATCCTGGTTCTATTACCAAAGATATAAATGCCCAACTTGACCATTTCCTGGGTGTGCAGTAATGTGTGCCTTCATCCCGAAACTAGGGTTAATCAGATCTTCCTTAACCGAAGACCGAGCACAGATTGTAATCGATACAAACAGAGACCTTTCATGAAACACCTGGTCATCCTTTCGAGCACAGACACAGACCCCGACGACGCGCGCATGTCGTTATTTGCTGAACTGATGGGGATACGCCCAGAGGTTTTTCGTGTTCAGCATGAGCTCGATCCGCGTGGTATGGCGAATAGGGTCGGGTCCGCTACGTGCAGTGTCGCTCTTAATGCTGTGACGCTTCGCTATCTCTATGTTGCCTTGCCCCCTGGCGCAACTCTGTGGCAGTTCCTCGGTGAACAGGTTCAGGAAATCCTCATCTATGGCCTATCTGTCCCAGAAGATATTGACGAAGCATTATTGATGGAATCGCATGGAGCGGTCGCACGAAGTGACGAGCGGATTCCCTCTCCGTGCTCCTGCAGCTTTCCGGAAGATGCCCGAGAACTCTCCATCCAGCTTGCTCGGCAAACCTTCCCCGTGCGCAACGCGGATACCATTGCCTCCTTTGAGATTCGCACGAAGAGCAACACAGAGACGATCATGGCCGCAAATGGGCAACCTGTTTTCGTTCGTTGCCGGGTGGGTGGACGTTGGCTTTTCCTCAGCGCTGCCCCAATACTCGACATGAACAAAGCGGTTACTCATGTGGATGGCTTGAGGGACGAATACCTCTCGTTACTCCCCCCGCTGATCTTCCTGCGCCATTGCTTCCCGGAGGGTTGCTGGCACAATACCGAGCCTGCTGGGCGGCTTATCATTGACGATCCGTTGCTGAGAAAGAAGTACGGGGCCCTGGATTTTCGCGACCTGACGGAATCGATGCGACGTCTTGGATACGGAACCTCTATAGCTTTTATCCCCTGGAATTACCGGCGAACGTCGCGTCGTGCTGCCGATCAGCTGCTTGGCCGCGGATCGGATCTAAGTATCTGCATCCATGGTTGCGATCACACCAATCGAGAATTCTCGTCTGGAGCCCCGCAACTGCTGGCGGCGAAGGCCGACCTCAGTATGCGACGCATGGACGCCCACCGCAGGCGGGTAGGCCGTCCGTTTGAAGACGTGATGGTATTTCCTCAGGGACGGTTCTCAAAGGCATCTCTCCCCGCCTTGCGATCGGCGAACTTTCTCGCCGCGGTGAATAGCACCTGCTTCCCGACGGACAGCGCTCCCGGCGATATCAAAGTCGCCGATCTCCTCTGGCCCGCGGTCAACCTGTTCGACGGCTTTCCCGTCTTTCCGCGCCGTTATCCCAAAGATGCGTTTGGATCCGCGATCGATTTGTTCCTTGGCAAGCCGGCGTTGCTGGTCGAGCATCACGAATATTTTCGCGACCACTGCAGGGCGATCGAGGATTTTATCGCCAGGCTGCAGCAAATCGAGCCACGTCTGTTGTGGCCCAATTTGACTACCCTCTTGACGCAGTCCCATGTGAGAAGAAGCTTCGACCATACGACGGATATCCGATTCTTTACCCGGCGGTTCCAGCTTGTTCCTCGGGAGGGTGACGCGAGTCATTACAGGCTGAGCAAGTTGGAGCCCGATCCAAAGGCGGTGGCGCGTGTAATCGTCGAGGGAAAGAGCATTCCCTTTGGGTTTGAGAATGGATTCATCTCGCTCGAGATCGAGACGGAACCGCGTGAAACAAAGCAGGTCGAGATCTGCTATGTGGCAGAGCCGTCCCGCGCCATCCGCAGCTTCGGAGCCGCCTATCAATCGCGTGTCCTGGTGCGGCGGACGCTGTCGGAGTTCAGAGATAACACGCTCTCTCACCACAAGGGGCTGCTGAAAGTGGCGAAAAAGCTGGCTAAAGCGATGAAGGCCACTGCAGAATCCTGAGGAACAGCGGCAAGACCGGTCGCGCCTTTCCTATGGATTTGTTTTGTGGCCGCCTGGAGGCGCGCCTGGAGGAGTAAGTGTTCCAAGCTTGAGGGAAAACTTCCTCACCGTCACATCTTTCGTTAAAGGAACGCCACAGCGCGCGATGGGCACTGCTGGGTTTCCCTGCACAACAGTCATTGGCGGGACGGACTTCGATACCACGCTGCCTGCGGTGACA
>JAJZJJ010000061.1 GCA_021810175.1 Acidobacteriota bacterium
CACTTCATCCGGCAGTTCCGCAGTACGCCCGATGTACTGGATGCGAACGTTGTTGTCGTTCATCCTCCGGACATTGTTGGTCAGGTAGGTCTTGAGCAGACGCATCAGAAAATTGACTTCGGTCCGCGGCCGCCGCAGATTGTTCTCCAGCGAAAAGGCGTAAAGCGTCAGCCATGGCAACCCAATGCGGGACGCGGTTTCCACTACGAACTGCACGGCCTCCGCTCCCTGCTGGTGCCCGAGGAAGCGCTTCAGGCTGCGCTTGCCCGCCCATCGGCCATTGCCGTCCATGATGATGGAGACATGCTGGGGCAACCGCTCCGGGTTAAGGCGGCGATAGACCGCCATCTCGTCGGCGGGAAGTTCATGGACTCGGCTGGAGTTCAGTAACAACGGTTCCTTTCGAGCGGCCCTTTGAGGGCGAACGGGCGCTCGCCGGGCGCGGTCCTCACCGGCCTCTGGTTTCGGGCCGAAATAGCGCAAAGCGCATGGGCCGGGAGAAACACCCCTCCGCAAATTATACAGACCGGCAAAGCCCAGGGACACGAACCCGTCGCGCCCCTGAACGAATGGATTCAGCTGCGAAGTCGCCGAAGCCGGCCTTAGGCCGTGCGTCGCCGCCCGCTGGCCATCTCCCGCACCTGGTTGATGAACATCGCACGCTGGAAAGCATCCAGCCGCGCTATCATCGGAGCAATCTCCGCCAGAAACGGGTCAGCCAGCAGCGCTGCCGTGGCCCGCGCCCTCCGGCTGCAGGAATCCCGCAACAGGTCGCAGATATCCACTTCCAGCGCCTGAGCCAGCCGGTCCAGCGACGACAAAGTCGGTACCGCCTTGCCGTTCTCAATCTTGGAAATATAAGTGCGAGGCACCTGCATCCGGGCAGCCAGTTGGCGCTGACTCATGCTCTTTCCGTGCCGAACCTCGCGCACGGCTCTCGCCACGTCTATGCCATCCGGCTCTTCAGCCGCCTGGCTTTCCGCCGTTACCAGCTGAGGGGTCAGCGGTTCCGACTCATCCACTTCGAGGGGCTTGTGACAACGTCTGCACAGCGAATTCGACGTGCGGAATTGCACCAGGCTACAGTAGTCGCAACGAAGTACCTCGCGTGCCTCAAAGGTTGCTAAGGTAGTTGCCATACATTTTTTACGGAACGCCAGAGCAAGCGGCCCGAGCCCGATCCGAGCGCCGCTTACCACCTGCGCTCAACCGGCCTTTGCACTACAGTGATCCGGCAGTATCCTTTTTGTCAAGTGAAAACTGTGAGTCTTTCCCATAAATGCCTGGAAAAACCGAAAGAAGTGTGATTGCCATGTCTGATGCACCCGCCTTGAGCCGTTCCCGCGCCTGGGCTCTGCTCAACGAGCACACCCAGTCGCCCAGCCTTATCAAACATGCCCTGGCCGTCGAGTGTTGCGTCCGAGCGTGGGGCGAGCGCGAAGCCGATGCCCTGGCGCTCACAGGCGCCGATCGCGATGCCCTGCTCGAAATCTGGTCCGCGACCGCTCTTCTCCACGATTTCGATTACGAGAAGCACCCCTCGCCCCAGGAACATCCATTCGTCGGAGTCCGCATTCTGGAAGAGCAGGGCTGGCCCGAGGAAATCCGCACCGCCATTCTGGGCCATGCCGAGTACTCCGGCGTGCCGCGCACCTCACGCCTGGCCAAAGCCCTCTTCGCCTGCGATGAGCTGGCCGGCTTCCTCACCGCCTGCGCGCTGGTCAAACCCAGCAAGTCCATTCACGATGTGGAAGTAGCCGGCGTAAAGAAGAAGATGAAAGACAAGGCCTTCGCCCGCGGCGTTAACCGTGACGACATCGTAACGGGCGCTCAGGAACTGGAAATTCCGCTCGACGACCAGATCGCCTTCTGCATCGCCGCCATGCGCCGCAGCGCCGCGGAACTGGGTCTGGACGGTGCTTCCGCCGCAGGCTGATCGCATTTCCGCATCGTCGGCCGCCTGATCGGGTTGCGCCGTTCTCCTCACTCAAATACATTGGTTCCGCCGTGCTCAATCTCCAGACGCTCAACGATATCTACTTCTCGCTCGCCGCCGGCACGAGGCCGCAGGCGATGCTCGTACAGGACGCCTCCGGCTCCTGGCAACCCATTTCCTCCGAGGAGCTCTGCCGCCGCATCCGCGCCGTGGCCACGGCCCTGCGGAGCTGGGGCATCAACAAAACCGACCGCATCGCCATCCTTGCCGAGAACCGCTGGGAATGGGCCGTCGCCGATTTCGCCTGCCTCGCCATCGGAGCCATCGATGTTCCCCTCTACCCAACCCTGCTCGCCGATCAGCTCCGCGTGCTGCTGGCGGACTCCGGCGCGCGCGTCATCTTCGTCTCTTCCCGCGCCCAATACGAAAAAATCGCCGCCATCCGGCAGCAGACCAGCCTCGAACGCATCGTCATCATGGACGAAGCCGGGGCCCCCGACGCGGTTCCCTTTTCCTCTCTGACCTCCATACAGAACACCGATCCGGATTTTGCCAGCCGCGCCAATTCTGTGCGGCCCCACGATCTCGCGACCCTGATTTATACCTCCGGCACCACTGGCGACCCCAAGGGTGTTCTGCTCACACACGGCAACATCGCCAGCAACGTCAATTACTCCACCGCGGAGTTCGGCTTCACCCCGACCGATCGTTGCATCTCCTTCCTGCCGCTCTCGCACATCACTGCGCGGCATCTGGACTACGCCCTCTACGCGCAAAGCGTCACGGTCGCCTTCTGCCCCGTTTTCGATCAGCTTCCGCAGGCGCTGCAGGCCGTCCGGCCCACCATTTTCGTCGGCGTCCCGCGCGTCTATGAGAAAGTCCGCCAGGTCGCCGAACAGCGCGCTTCCGCATCACCCGTCAGAAAGCGAGTGCTGAACCAGGCCCTGGCCACCGGACGAAAACATCGAGATGAAGTGGCCGCCGGCATCCGTCCAGGCTCGCTCGCATGGAAGCTCTTCGATTCCATCGCCTATAAAAAGATTCGCGCCGGTTTTGGCGGAGAAGTACGCTACTTCATCGTCGGCGGCGCGCCCCTGGGCCTGGATACGGCCCACTGGTTCGCCAGTGCGGGCATCCGCATTCTGGAAGGCTACGGCCTCACCGAGACTTCGCCGGTGCTGGCCATCAACACGCCGTCCGCCAATCGCATGGGCTCCGTGGGACGCCCGCTGCCCAATATCGAACTTCGCATCGCGGAGGATGGCGAGTTGCTGGTTCGTGGACCCAATGTCTTCTCCGGGTACTGGCAGGGCCGCGGAGATGGCGAGGCCTTCGATACCGGCGGCTGGTTCCGCACCGGCGATATCGGACACGTCGACAAGGACGGCTTCCTCCACATCACCGACCGCAAGAAGGAGCTGCTCAAAACCTCAGGCGGCAAATTCATCGCGCCCCAGCCTATCGAAAATAAGCTCAAGATCAGCTACCTGGTTGCCAATGCAGCTGTCGTGGGCGACCGGCACAAGTTCGCCTCGGCGCTCATCGCTCCCAATTTCGGCGCGCTCGAACCGTGGGCAAAGGAGCAGGGTATCTCTGCCGGATCGCGGAGCGAATTGGTCGCCCATCCCCGTGTAGTCGCCGAATATCAGAAGCTCGTCGATACGACAAACTCCAACCTGGCAAATTTTGAAACCATCAAGCGCTTCCGCCTGGTGCCCGACGAGTGGACCATCGACTCCGGCGAACTGACACCCAGCCTCAAGCTGCGCCGCCGCGTGATCGCTCAAAAATACGAGACCGAAATCGCGGCGTTCTACGCGGACGAAGCCACCGCGAGCCGCTGACGGCGCATCACGGGAGCGCCCGCCGCTCCCGTAAAATAGGACCAAACACTCAGGGAGGCTCTTGTGCCTGAAATAGCTCTGCCCCCATTTCCCCTCACGCTGGATGGCGCCAGCATGCTGCATCAGATGTTCCGCTTCGACTGGTCCGCGTGGCGGCGGCTGGATGCGGCTGCCCGCGAGCGCGCCATCTCTGAAGCGGTGGCGCTGCTCGGACCGATGGAAAAGGGCTCCTCCGAAGGCCACCCCAGCCAGAGCGCGCTCTTTGCGCAGCTCGGCCACAAGGGCGACCTCATGCTCGTCCACTTCCGCGACAGCATGGAGCAGCTCGCCCAGGTGCAGCGCGACCTGGCCCGCTCCGAGTTTGGCAGTTTTCTGCTGCCCACCCACTCCTATGTCTCGATCGTGGAGCTGGGCCTCTACGAATCCTCCTCGAAGCTCTACGCGCAGCTTGGCGCAGAAGGCGTGGAGCCGTACTCCGATGTCTGGGAAACGCGCGTGCACGAGACCATGAGCCGCCAGTCCGCCGCCATGTCCGCGCGCCTCTTCCCCGCTATCCCCGAGACAAAGTACCTCTGCTTCTATCCCATGGACAAGCGCCGCGGCGAGCAGGTGAACTGGTACAGCACACCCATGGCGGACCGCGCCCGCATGATGCAGGATCACGGACTCATCGGACGCCGCTATGCCGGCACGGTAAAGCAAATTATCTCCGGCTCCATCGGCCTCGATGACTGGGAATGGGGCGTGGACCTCTTCGCCGAAAATCCCGGCGTCTTCAAGCAGCTCATCTACGAGATGCGCTTCGACGAAGCCAGCGCGCTCTACGGCCTCTTCGGTGCGTTCTACATCGGCGTGCGTCTGCCGGTCAGCGAACTTGGCTCCTGGCTCAAGGTGAATCAGGCGGACAGTCTGGGCGTCTGGAACGAACTGAGCCCCAGGTCAGGTCCAGGCCAGTGAAAGTCTTCGTCACCGGCGCCACCGGATTTGTCGGCTCCCACGTGGCCCGCGAGCTGGCCGCGCGCGGCCTGGAACTGCGCTTGCTCGTCCGCCCTACCAGCAGCCTGGCCAACCTCGAAGGCCTCAGCGCCGAAACCGTCACCGGCGACCTCGCTCAGCCGGAGTCGCTCCGTCCCGGCATCCGCGGCTGCGGCGCCGTAATGCACGTCGCTGCTGACTACCGGCTCTGGGTCCGCGATCCCGAGGCCATGTACCGCTCCAACGTGGAAGGTACCCGCGCCCTGCTCCGCATCGCCCGCGAGGAGGGCGTTCCCCGCTTCGTCTACACCTCCAGCGTCGCCACCATGGGCTTCAAAGCCGACGGCACCATCGTCGACGAAACCACCCCCGTCTCCCTCGCCGACATGGTCGGGCACTACAAACGCTCCAAGTTCCTCGCTGAGCAGGTGGCCATTGAAGCGGCTCAGAGCGGCCAGTCCGTCATCATCCTCAACCCCACCACCCCCATCGGTTCCGGCGACCTCAAACCCACCCCCACCGGCCGCATTGTGGTGGACTTCCTCAATCGCAACTTCCCTGCTTACGTCGATACCGGGCTTAACCTCGTCGACGTCCGCGAAGTGGCGCGCACCCACGCCGACGCGCTCCATCCGGACACCGGCCGCCCCGGCGAGCGCTACATCCTCGGCGGAGAAAACCTCACCCTCAAGCAGATCCTCGACAAGATGTCGGCCATTACCGGCCTGCCCTCGCCCACCGCGAAGGTGCCGCACGCCGTCGCCATGGCCTTCGCTTTCTTCGACGAAACCATCACCGGCAAGCTGCGCGGGAAAGAGCCGCGCGCAACCGTCGAAGCCGTCCGCATGGGCAAAAAAAAGATGTTCGCCTCCTCCGCCAGGGCCCAGCGCGAGCTGGGATTCCGCCATGTTCCCGTCTACCAGGCCCTCCGCAGCGCTATTGACTGGTTCCGCGCGCATGGCTATGCTCCACCGGAGACCCCCGTACGCAAATGACTCGCATCGGCATCGTCGCCGCACTTCCTGGCGAACTCCAGCCGCTCACCCGCGGATGGTGCCGACGGAATGGCGTTTTCCACGGCCGCATTGGCCAGGTGGATGCGGTGGCGGCGTGTGCCGGAATGGGAGCCGCCTCCGCTCGCCGCGCCTGCGATCTGGTCCTGCAAAGCGGCCCTCTCGACGCACTAGCCTCCATCGGCTGGGCCGGCTCGCTCTCCTGCGGCATAAAGCCTCCCGAAGCCTGCGCTGTTCGCGAGGTCATCGACGTCAACGGTGGAGAACATTTCACCACGCTCACCCCCCAGGGTCAGCGGCTGGTCACCCTTGGCCACGTCGCGCATGCCGAGGAAAAACGCCGTCTCGCTTCCAAATATCAGGCAGCCCTGGTCGATATGGAAGCCGCGGCGGTCGCCGGGGTAGCGCGTAACCGGGGTCTTGGTTTCTACTGTTTCAAAGCAATCACCGACGGGCCCAGCGATCAATTGCCTGACTTCAGCCGCTTCACCGGTGCTGACGGCCAACTGCGGATGACATCCTTCGTCGCGCACGCCGCTCTCCATCCGGCCATGTGGCCCGCTCTTCTCAGGCTGGGACGCAACAGCCGCGGGGCGGCGATGGCATTGTCGAATTTTATTGATGGATTTTTCAGCGGATCGCAGTAAATTAGTCTCGGAGTTTCCATGGCGACAGCTACAACCACTGACCTTCAGGAACAGGCCTCTGTGTCTATCCCCACAACCATGCGCGCCGCGGTCTACCGTGGCGTCAACGATGTCCGCGTGGAAACCGTGCCCGTGCCCTCCATCGGCCGCGGCGAGGTTCTCATCCGCGTGCGCTCCTGCGGCGTCTGTGGAACCGATCTGAAGAAGATCCATTCCGGCTCGCACTCCGCGCCCCGCATCTTTGGACACGAAACTGCCGGCGAAATTGCCGCCATCGGCGAAGGCGTGGAGAACTTTGCTGTCGGCGATCGCGTTATCGTTTATCACCACACGCCCTGCGGCAACTGCTATTACTGCCGCAAGAAAACCTTCGCCCAGTGCAACGACTACAAGCGTGTGGGCTGCACCGCCGGCTTTGAGCCCTCAGGCGGCGGTTTCGCCGAATACGTCCGCGTGATGGACTGGATCGTCCGCCGAGGTCTCATCAAAATTCCCAACGGCGTTCCCTACGAGCAGGCCGCCTTTATCGAGCCGGTCAATACCGTCCTCAAGGGCGTTCGCAAGCTCGAACTGGCCCCCGACGAAACCGTCCTCGTCATCGGCCAGGGCCCTATCGGCATTCTCCTCGCTGCGCTTTCGGCGCAAAGCGGAGCCAAAGTCCTCACCTCCGACCTCTATCCCGAGCGTCATGCGATCGCCGCAACCTACGGTCTGCGCCATCCCATCGACGCCAGCCGCGAAGATGTGGTCGCCGCCGCCATGGCTGCCAGTGAAGGCCGGGGCGCCGATGCCGTCATCCTCGCCGTCGGCGGCACCAGCCTCGTTCGCACCGCCATCGATGCCGCGCGTCCCGGCGGCCGCGTTCTCTTCTTTGCCCAGACGCAGCACGGCGATACACCTTTCGACCCCGCCGTGGTCTGCATGGACGAAAAAACCTTTCTCGGCTCCTACAGCTCGTCTTTTGAAATCGAGGACGCGGTGGAGGATATTGTGTTTGGAGGCTATAAAGGTCAGTTTGACCTGACACGCCTGATCTCGCACCGCTTCTCGCTGGAAGAATCGGTCGAGGCTATTCGTGTCGCCTCGCAACCAAGCGCCACATCCATGAAGATATTCATCAACCCGTAAATGGCCAGCCTCTGAGAAAATAGACTTCGAATGGCCGTCACAATGAAAGCCGCCGTCCTCTACGGACGCGAAGACCTGCGAATCGAGCAGGCTCCCATTCCACAGGCAGAACCGGGCGAAATTGTTGTACGCGTCGGCGCTGCATTGACCTGTGGAACCGACTTAAAGGTTTATCGCCGTGGTTATCACGCGCGCATGCTCGCTCCGCCCATTCCGTTCGGACACGAGATGGCCGGCGTGGTGCACCAGGTTGGCGCTGGCGTAACGGCCTTTCGTCCCGGCGACCGCGTGGTCGCCCTCAACTCCGCCCCCTGCGGTAAATGCTACTTCTGCCAGCGTGGACAGGAAAATCTCTGCGACGCCCTCATCTTCAATAACGGCGCCTATGCGGAGTATTTCCGCATTCCTCCCGCCATCGTTGAAAAAAACACTCTCCGCATCCCTGACGATCTTCCCTTCGAGCACGCCGCTCTCACCGAGCCGCTCGCCTGCGTGGTGCGCGGACTCGAAGAGAGCCAGGCTGTCGCCGGAGACACCGTCGCCATCATCGGTGCCGGGCCTATCGGGCTCATGTTCATGCATGTAGCCGAGCTCTCCGGCATGCATGTGATTGCCGTGGTGAAGCACGAAGCCCAGATCGCGGCCGCCCGCGCCTTTGGCGCCGCCGAAGTCGTGCAAACGACAAAGTCGCCCAATCCAATCGCCGCCGTCCGTGCTCTCACGCCGGACAATCGCGGCGTGGACCTCGCCATCGATGCCGCCGCCACCGTGCTCACCTGGCAGTGGGCCGTGGAGATGGTCCGTAAAGGCGGCACCGTCAATTTCTTCGGCGGTTGTCCCTCGGGCTCCAAAGTCGAGTTGGACACGAATCATCTCCACTACAACGACATCACCCTTCGTGCCAGCTTTCACCACACGCCCGCGGCTGCCCGTGTCGCCTACGATCTCATCGCCAGCGGACGCTATCGGTGCAGCCAGACCATCACCGCCCGTGCCCCGCTTTCCGACCTCGCCCAGGTCTTTCACCGGCTCGCAAATGGTTCCGGAGGAATCAAGACCGCTATCATTCCATAAGAGATGCCGGCCGAGACCTCACAGCACGACCTCATCGAAAAAGGCTGGGTGGCACTCCCTCCGGAGTACCGCCTTCCCGAACGCGCGCCCACGCTCGACGAGGCCCGCGCCTGGTGCCGCCGTCTGGCCGAAACCCACTACGAGAATTTCCATGTAGCCTCATGGTTTCTGCCAAAGCGCTTCCGTCCCCACTTCCACAGCATTTACGCCTACTGCCGCGTCTCCGACGACCTCGGCGATGAAGTCGGGGATCCCGCCGCATCTCTGGCCCTGCTCGACCTCTGGGGGGCGGAGCTGGACGCCTGTTACCGCGGTGAGGCCCGCCACCCGGTCTTTGTCGCTTTGGCCGAAACCATCCGCGCCTGCGAAATCCCCAAAGAGCCCTTTGCCGACCTCCTCGTCGCCTTCCGTCAGGATCAGACGGTCACCCGCTTTGCCACCATGCGGGACGTCCTCGGCTATTGCCGCTACTCCGCCAATCCCGTCGGCCGGCTCGTCCTTTACGCCTGCGGCTATCGCGACCAGGAGCGCTTTGCCCTCTCCGACCTCACCTGCTCCGCGCTGCAGCTAGCCAATTTCTGGCAGGATGTCCGCGTCGACTACGCCAAAGGCCGCATCTACTTCCCCCGCGAGGACATGGACCGCTTCGGCGCAACCGAAGAGATGATCGCTGCCGGCCGATTCACTCCTCAGTTCCGCGAACTGATGCGCTACGAAGTGGACTACGCCCGAAAGATGTTCCACGCCGGTATGCCTCTCATCGGCATGGTCGATCGCGAACTGGCTCTCGATCTCGATCTCTTCTCGCGCGGCGGCCTGGAAATCCTGTACGCCATCGAGCAGCGGAAGTACGACGTTCTGCAAGCTCGCCCATCCATCTCCAACTTGCGAAAAGCCGCGCTCTTACTCCGCGCACTCACCCGCCGGGTCTTCACGAGGAACGCCGCTTGACGTCATCGCTGACAGACGCTCCCGGCTTCTCCGCCAGCCGTCCGCCCAGTCCACAGGTCGAAGCCGCTTACCGCGTCTGCACCCAGATTGCCCGGCGCGAGGCAAAGAATTTCTATTACGCATTTCTCGCCTTGCCTCGCCCCAAACGACACGCCATCTGCGCCGTCTACGCCTTCATGCGCCATGCCGACGACATCTCCGACGACGAAAGCCGCT
>JAJZJJ010000062.1 GCA_021810175.1 Acidobacteriota bacterium
GTGGCGCGCGGCGACCTCTCGCGGAAGATCACGGTCGATGTGAAGGGCGAAATTCTGGAGCTGAAGGACACCATCAACACGATGGTGGATCAGCTCAACGCGTTCGCGGGCGAAGTGACGCGCGTGGCGCGCGAAGTGGGCACCGACGGCAAGCTCGGCGGCCAGGCGCAGGTGCCGGGTGTGGCCGGGACGTGGAAAGATCTCACCGACTCCGTGAACTCGATGGCGAGCAATCTGACCGATCAGGTCCGCAACATCGCCGATGTTTCCACCGCCATTGCCACCGGCGACCTTTCCAAAAAGATCACGGTCAACGTGAGCGGCGAGATTCTTCTGCTGAAAGACACGATCAACACGATGGTGGATCAGCTGAACCGCTTCGCCGGCGAAGTGACGCGCGTGGCGCGCGAAGTGGGCACCGACGGCAAGCTGGGCGGCCAGGCGAATGTTCCGGGCGTGGCCGGGACGTGGAAGGATCTGACCGACTCAGTGAACTCCATGGCCGGCAACCTGACCGATCAGGTCCGCAATATTGCCGAGGTGACGACCGCCGTGGCCCGCGGCGACCTCTCGCGCAAGATCACCGTGGATGTGAAAGGCGAAATTCTGGAGCTGAAGGACACGATCAACACGATGGTGGATCAGCTCAATGCCTTCGCCGCCGAGGTGACGCGCGTGGCGCGCGAAGTGGGCACCGATGGAAAGCTGGGCGGGCAGGCGCTGGTGCCGGGCGTCGCCGGCATCTGGAAGGATCTGACCGACAACGTGAACGTCATGGCCGTGAATCTGACGGAACAGGTTCGCGGCATCGTGAAAGTGGTGACCGCCGTGGCCAACGGCGATCTCACCCAGAAGCTGGCCGTCAACGCAAAGGGCGAAGTGGCCGCGCTGGCCGAAACCATCAACAACATGACCGGCACGCTGGCGACCTTCGCCGCGCAGGTGACGACCGTGGCGCGCGAAGTGGGCGTGGAGGGCCGGCTGGGTGGACAGGCGAACGTTCCCGGAGCATCGGGCACGTGGAAGGACCTCACCGGCAACGTCAACCTGCTGGCCGATAACCTGACCAATCAGGTGCGCGCGATCGCGAAAGTGGCGACCGCCGTCACCAAGGGCGATCTCACCCGATCCATTCAGGTGGAAGCCAGCGGCGAGGTGGCAGAGCTGAAGGACAACATCAACACGATGATTGGCAACCTTCGGCTTACCACCGACCGCAACAACGAGCAGGACTGGCTCAAGACGAACCTGGCGCGCTTCACGGGAATGCTTCAGGGGCAGCGCGACCTGGGCACCGTCGGCCGCATGCTGCTCTCCGAACTGGCGCCGCTCGTCAACGCGCAGCAGGGCGTCATCTATCGCATGTCCAGCGATGACTCCGGCACGCTGACGCTGCTCTCCGCATTTGCCAATTCCGACGGCGGCCATCCGCAGGAGGTCCGCATCGGCGAAGGACTGGTGGGCCAGTGCGCCGCCGAAAAACGACGCATGCTGATTAGCGAGCTTCCGCCGACCACCATTCCTGTCCGCTCCGGCCTCTTTCAGGCGGTGCCGCGCCACGTGATCGTTCTCCCGATTCTTTTCGAGGGGCGGGTGAAGGCGGTGATGGAACTGGCGACCCTGAACTCATTCACTGCTTCTCACCTGGCTTTTCTGGATCAGCTGACATCGAGTATCGGCATCGTCCTCAACTCCATCGAAGTCACGATGCAGACCGAGAGCCTGCTGAAACAGTCCCAGCAGCTGGCCGCCGAACTGCAGGCGCAGAAGAAAGAGCTGCAGCAGACGAACGAACAGCTGGCCCAGAAGGCCCATCAGCTCGCCGAGCAGAACTCGGAAGTGGAACGGAAGAACCAGGAGATCGAACAGGCCCGCCGCGCTTTGGAAGCCAAGGCCAAGGAACTGGCTCTCACCTCCAAATACAAATCCGAGTTCCTCGCGAATATGTCGCATGAGCTGCGCACGCCGCTGAACAGCATTCTGGTGCTGGGCCAGCAGCTGGCGGAAAATCCAGAGGGCAACCTGACGGGGAAACAGGTTGAGTATTCCCGCACCATTCATGGAGCCGGTACGGATCTGCTGACGCTTATCAGCGATATCCTCGATCTTTCAAAGATCGAGTCCGGAACCGTTTCCGTCGAAGCCGAGGAGATCGGCTTCTCCAGTCTCCTCGATGCGATTTCCCGCTCCTTCCGGCACGAAGCGGAAAACCGCAGACTGTATTTTGAAATCGACAGCGACCCCAACATCGGCCGCGGCATGGTCACCGACTCCAAACGCCTGCAGCAGGTACTCAAGAACCTCCTCTCCAACGCATTCAAATTCACGGAGAAGGGCGGCGTCCGGCTGAAGGTCTTCAAAGCGCGGGAAGGATGGAGCGAGGATCATCCGATTCTCAGCCGATCCGGTTCGGTGATCGCTTTCGAGGTGACGGATACCGGGGTCGGTATCCCAGCCGATAAGCAGCGGATTATCTTTGAGGCCTTCCAGCAGGCCGAAGCAGGAACCAGCCGCAAGTACGGCGGAACCGGACTGGGGCTGGCCATCAGCCGCGAGCTTGCCAGTCTGCTTGGCGGCGAGATTCAGCTGCACAGCACCCCGGGCGTCGGCAGCTCCTTCACGCTCTACATTCCAGCCACATATGTGGGGCCGGCTACTTCGACTTCGCAGCGGCAGGAGAAGAGCAGCTCCTACCTGACGGTCAACGGTGGGCAAAAGATTGCGATTGCCGACGAACAGGAATCGACCTTCGAAGATGACAGGAACGACCTGAAGGAAGGCGACATGGTCCTGCTGGTCGTGGAGGACGACGAACACTTTGCACGGCTGCTGTACGATCTCGCCCATGACAAAGGCTTCCGGGTGGTTCATGCAAAGACAGGCTCCGATGCACTGATGCTGGCCGCGCAGTACCAGCCGACCGCCATCTCGCTGGACGTGTTCCTTCCGGACATGCTGGGCTGGTCCGTGCTGAATCACCTCAAGCAGGATCTGCGGACGCGGCATATTCCGGTTCAGGTGCTCACGCTCGACGATGACCGGCATCACGGGCTCTCGCGCGGCGCCTTCTCCTTCATCACCAAGCCGGCCTCCGTCGATGAACTGGGACTGGCTCTGAACCGCATCAGGGAATACGTGACCCCGCGCCGCAAGCGCCTGCTGGTGGTGGAAGACAACCCCGCCGAACAAACAGCCATCAGGGAACTGCTGGAGGGGCAGGATATCGAGATCGGCTTTGCCGAATCCGGCAGTGAGGCGCTGCAGGCTCTCACGCGCGAAGACCACGACTGCGTGGTACTCGATCTGCGCCTGCCCGACATGACCGGCTTCGACGTGCTCGAGGCGCTGCGCAGCAACACGCAGCTGATGGATCTGCCGGTGGTTGTATTTACGGGCAGAGAACTCACCCCGCAGGAGGACGCACAGCTGCACTCGCTGGCGCGCAGCGTGGTGGTCAAAGACGTCGAATCTCCGGAGCGCCTGCTGGATGAAACCGGCCTGTTCCTGCATCGTGTGGTTTCGGATCTTCCTCCGGAACGACAGCGGATGCTGGAGCGGCTGCACGAGTCCGACGATGCGCTGGCGGGGCGGAAGGTTCTGGTGGTGGATGACGACGTCCGCAACATCTTCGCACTGAGCAGCGTGCTCGAACGTCGCGGAATGGTGGTTCTGACCGCCGGCACGGGCCGCGAGGCCATCGACATGATCCAGTCGACGCCCGACCTGGCCATTGTGCTGATGGACATCATGATGCCGGAAATGGATGGTTACGAAACCATGCAGGCGATTCGTCAGGATGCTTCTCTGCGACGCCTTCCGATCATTGCCCTCACGGCCAAGGCCATGAAGGGCGATCGCGAGAAATGCCTGGAAGCCGGCGCCTCAGAATACCTGGCCAAACCGGTCAACACCGAACAGTTGCTGTCGGCTCTACGCATGTGGCTGCACAGATAAGACAATCCCGGGAGATAGCGAATCGTATGACGATGGAGGACAAAGTCAACATCCTGATGGTCGATGACCATCCCGGGAAGCTGCTGACCTATGAGGCGATTCTCGCCGACCTTGGAGAGAACCTCATCCAGGCGACTTCCGCGCGCCAGGCCCTTCAGATCCTGATGAAGACGGACATCGCCGTCGTGCTGATGGACGTGAGCATGCCGGAGCTGGACGGCTTCGAGCTGGCCGACATGATCCGGCGCCATCCGCGGTTCCAGAAGACGGCGATCATCTTCATCTCCGGCGTACACCTCTCTGAGGCCGACACCATCAACGGCTACCGGCGCGGCGCGGTCGACTATATCTCGGTTCCGGTGGTTCCGGACGTGCTTCGGGCCAAGGTTTCGGTATTCGTGGATCTGCATCGCAAGACGCAGCAGCTCGAACGGCTCAACAACGAGCTGGAGCGGCGCGTCGACGAACGGACGGAAGAGCTGCGGCAAAGCGAAGAGCAGTTTCGTACGCTGGCGGACGCCATTCCGCAGCTTGCCTGGATGGCCCAGGCCGACGGCGAGGCCTTCTGGTACAACCGGCGCTGGTGCGACTTCGCCTGCGTTCCCATAGAGACGCTCAGGCAGACCGGCTGGGCCTACCTGCGCCACCCGGACCATCAGGCACGCATTCAGGAAGGCATCTCCCAGGCCGTAGCCAACGGCAATCCGTGGGAAGACACTTTCCCGCTTCGCACCTGTGAGGGCGAGTACCGCTGGTTCCTGTGCCGCGCGGTGCCGATTCTCGATTCTCATGGGAACGTCGTTCGCTGGTTCGCCACGGGAACCGACATCAGCGCGCAAATTGCGGCCGAGGAAAGAATCCGCCTGCTGAACCAGCAGATGGAGGAACGGCTGGACGAACTTGAAACGATCATGCAGGTTCTCCCTGTCGGCGTGGCGATCTCCACCGATCCATCGTTCTCCCGGGTCACGGCCAATCAGGCGTTTCGCGCGATTTTCAGGGATAGCCTGGAGTCTCCCGCGAATGCGAACGCGGATACGGTTTCGCCGGTGGATTTCATGCGGCAGGCCGCGCAAAATGGCGGTTCGGTGACCAACACGGAGATGCAGTTCAAGGAAGACGACGGCCAGGAGCGGCATATTCTGGCCAGCGCCAGTCCGCTGGCGGCCAAGGCCGGAAAAGTGCGGGGCGCGGTGGGCGTGTTTTACGACATCAGTCAGCGGCGCGTGCTGGAGAAGGCGCTGCGCGAGCGCGCCGAACTGCTGGAGCTGGCCTCCGAGGCCATTATGGTGCGCGACTACGATGGCGCGGTCCGCTACTGGAATGCCGGGGCCGAGGCGCTCTATGGCTGGCGGCGCGAGGACACCATCGGGAAGAATGTCCATGTTCTGCTGCAAACCGTCTTCCCCGTCTCCGAGGAGGATGTGAACCGCCGTCTCCGTTCCGAAGGCAGCTGGCAGGGAAGGCTGCGTCAGCGAACCCGCGATGGACGTGAGGTCGTGGTGGCTACCCGAAAGGTTCTCGACCACCAAAGCAATTCAGTTCTGGAGATCAATCGCGACATCACCGGAGAGCTGCGCGCGGAGGAAGCGCTGCGCCGGGCCGAGAGCCTGGCGGCGATGGGACGAACCGCCGGCATCATCGCGCACGAGATCAATAACCCGCTGGAGGCGATCACGAACGCCTTCTATCTGTTGCGTAATCATCCGTCGCTGGACGACGAGGCGCGCCATTACGCCTCACTCGCGGAGCGTGAGCTGCAGCGCGCCAGCCACATCACCCGCCAGACCCTCAGCTTCTATCGCGAATCGAAGCAGCCGGTGGCCGTCTCCCTCACGGAGGTGATCGACAGCATTCTGGAAGTGCAGACCCACGCGCTGGAAGAGGCTGGAATCACCGCCGAGAAGCGCTTCCAGTCGCATCGGACGATCTGCGGGTATTCGGTGGAAATACGGCAAATCTTCTTCAATCTGATCGATAACGCCATCCAGGCGATGGCGTACGGTGGAACGCTGCGGATTCGAGTCGCGGATTCCACCGACCGACTGACGGATCGCCCCGGCGTCACGGTGTCGGTCATCGACACCGGAGTCGGAATTCGCGAGGAGGACGAGAAGCAGCTGTTTCAGCCCTTCTTCAGCACCAAAGCGGATAAGGGCACCGGCCTTGGGCTGTGGATCAGCAAGGGCATCGTGCAGAAGTACGATGGGGCCATTACATTCCGCAGCCAGCACTGCCGGTCAGGAAACGCCACCTGCTTCCGAGTCTTTCTTCCCTCAAACATGCCCGCCGTTATATCGGCGGCCAGCGCGCCTGGCAATGGAGATCAGAAGGTCGCCATCTAACCGGCAGTTATTCGTACCTGAGCGCGATGATTGGATCCACCCGTATCGCCCTGACAGCCGGCCCGAGGCTTGCCAGCAGTGAAACTGCGACCAGGAATACTGATATCCCGAGGAAGGTTAAGGGATCGTAGTAATGCACGCCATAAAGGAAGTCACTCGACCCGGGAAGGACAAGGGTGCTGTGCAGCACGGCCGATACCGCGGCGCCGCATGCAAGGCCGATGAGCATGCCGGCGGCAACCGGCTTCAGTCCCCACAGGGCAAGACTTCTCAGCACGTCGCCCGCGCGGGCGCCCAGCGCCATCTGGATGCCAATCTCCTGCGTTCGCTGGCTGACGACGTACGCCATCACCCCGTAGATTCCCACGCCGGAAAGCACAATCGCCAGCAAGGCAAGTCCGGCCGCGAAGAGCGCCATCACCCGGGCCAGCGTGCGCTGGGGCCGAATCAGCATGGTTTGCGCGTTCCACAGGTCGGCGGAAGACACCAGATTTCTGTCGACATGCGCAACGGCTCCCCAAATGGCTGCCAGCGCGGCGTGCTGATTCATGCCGGTATTCAGCAGAATCGGATACGTGCCTTGCGGGTTCGGCGCAAGATAGACGTGCGCCGGATCGATGCGAGTGAGGTTGGCAAAGCGAACGTCCTTCACGACGCCGACGACTTCATACTCGGACAGCTTGCCGTTAAAGTGCAGATCGAGTTGAAAGTGACGCCCAATCGGATCCTCTCCGGGCCAGTAGCGACGGGCCGTCGCCTCGCTGATCACGGCCACGTGAGAGCCGGCCGCGGATTCCTGACGAGTGAAGTCGCGGCCGCGAAGCAGAGCAATTCCGAGCGTCCTGAAGTAGTTACGTGAGGCATAACTGGCCAGGGTTCGCCCATGCTCGACGCCGTTCACCGCGCCCGACCGGTGGACCAGGACCGGCGGCGTCCACGTGCCCATCATCGGTCCGCGGCCATATGCGACGCTGTCCAGCTGAGGTGTCTTTTGCAGCCGGCTGACGAGACGATGAAAGACGCTCGCTGACTGCGCCGCGTTGTCTCCATAATCGACCAGCAGAAGAAACACCTGGCGAGTGTCGAATCCGGGGCTCGCGCTCTGCGAGCGAATCAGGCCGCGCACCAGGAGTCCTGAGCAGGTGAGCAGAACCATCGAGACGGCAACCTGAGCCGCGATCAGCAAATTTCGCAGATGGGAGCGGTGCAGCCTGCCTCCAAAGGAAGTGGTTTCGTCCCGGATCGAGCCGGCAAGTTCCGGTCTGCTGAACTGCAGGGCGGGTGACAGCCCAAAGACAATTCCCGCCATTACTGACAGAACCAGCGCATAGGCGATCACGCGCCAGTCGGGACTGAGGTTCAGGCTGAACGCAAAGCTGCTGCCGAGCTGAGCGTTCAGCATGCGCACCACCGCTTCGCGGAGCAGCCGGCTCGCTGCTATCGATAGCGCCAGCCCACTCAGTCCACCGGCAAGGGCCAGCAACACGCTCTCCGTTATCAGCTGGCGGATCACCCGGCTGCGGCTGGCTCCCAGCGCCAGCCGCAGGCCGATCTCCCGCTGCCGCGCCGCACCGCGCGCCAGCAGCATGTTTGCGACATTGGCACATGCAACCAGGAGCACCATGAGCACGATCAGCATTACGGCGGCAACGCCGGCCTGAAAGCGCGGATCGCTGGTGTTCCCGAAGAATGCGGTGTGCTGCAGCGTGACGTTCAGAGTGGGATTGGTGGAAACATACGTCCGGGAAAACTGGTGGATGAGCGCGGCGGTCTGCGCCTGCGCGCGGCCGAGGCCGGCATTCGGGGCGAGCTCCCCAAGAATCTGGAAGTGGTCGTCCTTTGCGGCGCGCAGCCAGTCGTATCCGGGCACAAGCTGCGCCTGCATCGACGCCGGCGCCCAGAAGTCCGGCACCTCGGGAAGCAGAGATGTTCCGGTAAAGTCCCGCGGCGCGACTCCGATAATGGAAAACATCGTTCCGTCGATCTTCACGAGCGACCCAACGATACTGGGGCTACTCGAGAACTCGCGCCGCCAGAAATCGTAGCTGAGGACGATCACAGGATGGGCTCCCGCAGCGCCGTCGGTTTCGGGACCGAACATGCGCCCCAGTTTTGCATCCACGCCGAAGCTTCTGAAGTAATTGCCGGAAACCAGCTGTCCTGTGAGCGCCGGCAGTTGCCGGGTTTCCCTGTGTCCAGAGAGCGTCGCCCGCACCCGCACCGGCCAGCTCGTCGCCACGAGCGCTGAAAACACATCCTGATGGCGCTGGCAGTACCGGTATTCCGGCCACGAAAAGGCATACTGCGCATCGCCCAGCGAACCATTGGCAAACCATCGCTCCAGCCGCACCACGAGGCTCGGATTCGCGACGGGCAGGGGCTTGAGCGCAACCGCATCGTAGGCGGTGAACAGAGTCGTGTTCACGCCAATGCCGATGGCCAGCGTAGCCACGGCCACCGCCGTGAATCCGGGCTTCCGGAAGAACGCCCGCAACGCCTGGCGAATGTCCTGCCGCACCTGTTCCAGCCAGAGAATCGACCGCTCATCGCGATGCGCCTGTGCTGCCTGCTCCACGCCGCCGATCCTGTGCCGCGCTGCCCGGCGCGCCTCTTCGGGAGACATGCCGCTGCGCTCGAACTCTTCCTCGAGCAGCGCCAGGTGAGTGGCGATCTCCCGCGCAAGCTCCTCATCCGCCTGCCGCCGCCGCCACAGTGCGCGCAGCTTTGCGATAGCCATCCTCATTCGCGCGCGGATCATGACTCCTCCGCCAGCATCTTATCGACCACGGCTGCCATTTGCCGCCAGCGCTCGGTCTCTTCCCGGAGAGCCTTCACTCCGGCTTTGGTGATCGCATAGTATTTGGCCTCGCGATTGTTCTCCGTCCGCCCCCACGAGCCTTGAATCCATCCGTTTTGCTCCAGGCGCACCAGCGCCGGATAGAGCGTACCCTGGTTCACGCGCAGCAAATCGTCGGAAACCTGCTCCAGCCGGGTGGCAATCGCATACGCGTGCCGCGGGCCCAGCGCGGCCAGCGTGCGCAGGATCATAAGATCGAGCGTTCCCTGCAGTATCTGAATCGGCATTGTTCTCCACTGGCCTTTCAAGTGAACGACCCATAGTCGCCCGCGTTGCACTTGAATGTCAAGTGGATGCTGCCGAAAAGATTCAAAGCCCCACGTGGAAGGACGTCCAGCGTCCGGCAGTCGGGCTGAATGTCGGGCTTATTTTCTGCGCAGTTTTCGGCCCGCAGAGGCCTCCGGCCTGCGTCCGCGTGCTTCGCCCGCCAGCAGCTTCATCGAGCTAGCCAGCAGTAAGAGCCGGAACTCACCCGCCGCACCTGTCGGCGCCGGCCCCGCCGGATATGCCACCGAGAACATCCTGGTAATGCGCAGGCCCCGCACCCGCGCCAGTTTCAGCGTTCCCAGGGACAGTTGGGTGCGGGC
>JAJZJJ010000063.1:0-9058 GCA_021810175.1 Acidobacteriota bacterium
GACGTGGCCTTCGCCGGAGACGAGGTCGCCGGGGCGGAAGTCGGAGACGTTGGAGCCGACGGCGGCGATTTCGCCGACGAATTCATGGCCGATGACCATGGGAACGGGAATGGTCCGCTGGGCCCAGTCGTCCCACTGGTAGATGTGGACGTCAGTGCCGCAGATGCCGGTGCGGCGGACGCGGATGAGGACATCGTTGATGCCGTAGGCGGGTTCGGGGACGTCCTGAAGCCAGAGGCCGCGTTCGGCGCGGGCCTTGACGAGTGCTCGCATGGGATACCACTCCTCGGTTGCAACTATGAGGGTACGGCATTCGGAGGCCGGGGGAAACATGCCGGACGGATGTGCGGGCCGGCTGGCTGGGCGAGCATCCGCGGAAACAGAGCGCCCGGTCGCGACGGGATGCCGGCAGCTTCAGCCAGCCCGATGCGGCGGGCGGGTGGCTATTTCTGGTTGAGCAGTGCCTGATGCACGGCTTCGACGCTGGGCTGGGAATTCTTCAGGTACTCGCTGACGCGGGCGCGCTCTTCGGGAGCCAGGCCGGGGGCAAGGGCGAGAATGCGGCGCATGGTGGTCGCTACGTCGTCCACCAGATTCATCATGCGAATAGCTTCGCCGGAAAGGGGCATAAACCGTGTTCACCTCTGCTGCCATTTTCGGATAATCCGGGGCATCGGTAAAGCGGCGGGCGGGTTGCCTGGCGGAGGGCGGAATAACGCGGCGGCCTGGAGCGGAATACCGGAGGCGCGTGTGGATTAGAGGGTGGTTGCCATCTCGTGGAGATAAGACTTCACGTAGTCGAGGTAATTGCGGGCGTATTTGAGGATTTCATCGCGGTCGTCGGAGTTGAGCTCGCGGCGGATTTTGCCGGGGACGCCGGCGACAAGGGAGCGGGGCGGGATGACCATGCCTTCGGGAATGAGAGCTCCGGCGGCGATGATGGAGCCTTCGCCGATGCGGGCGTTGTTGAGGATGGTGGAGCCCATGCCGATGAGGCAGGTGTCTTCGATGACGCAGCCGTGGACGGTGGCGTTGTGGCCGATGGTGACCCAGTCGCCGACGATGACCGGATAGAGGTGGCGCATGCCGTGGAGGACGGCACAGTCCTGCACGTTGGAATGGGCGCCGATGCGGATGGAGTGGACGTCGCCGCGGACGACTGCGTTCATCCAGACGCTGGAGTGCTCGCCCAGTTCGACGTCTCCGATGACCTGCGCGGACTGGTCCACGTAGCAGGTGGCGGGAATGACGGGTGTGCGGCCCTGATAGGAACGAATCATGGGTCTAGTCTAGCCCGGGGGCGGGCGGAGGCGGTTTGCCGGGGCTGCTGAAATTTTGGCCGTTTTTCGAGCGGGTAGAAACTGCCCAGGCTTTTGGCGGGGCGCGGGCGAGGCGGTTGGGGCTTGCCGGGCGGTCCGGCTGATTTATCCTCAAAAGGATCATGCAGGACGAGGCAATACCCGTAATTCCTATTCTTTCCGGCTGGAGCGAGCCCGAGCTCGACCAGGCGTTTGCCGCTGTAGCCGCAGAGGTGGAGGCTTCGGCCGCCGCTCTGCGTTCGCCGGACGATATCGAGCAGTTCCGCCTGCAGTGGCTGGGGCGGAAACAGGGCCGGCTGAAGGCGATCAGCGATGCATGGCTGAAGGCCGCGCCTCCTTCGGCAAAGAAGCTGATCGGGCAGCGATTTAATACGCTGAAGGCGCGCATCGAGCAGCGGCTGGACGATGCCAGCCGGGGCGCGTCGCCGACCGGCGCGCTGGACGCCGAGGCCATCGACATCACTCTGCCGGGGACGATGCGGCGCGTGGGCGCCGAGCATCCGCTGATCCGGACGTGGAACGAGCTGGTGGGAATTTTTCAGCGGATGGGCTACTCGGTGGGCGTGGGACCGGAGGTGGAGACCGACTACTACAACTTCGAGTCGCTGAATTTTCCGCCGGGGCATCCGGCGCGCGACACGCAGGACACGCTGGTGGTGGCGCAGCAGGAGCGCAAGCCGCTGCGGGAGCGCCTGCTGATGCGGACGCACACCTCGCCGGTGCAGATTCGGACGATGGAGCAGCAGGCTCCGCCGGTGCGCATTGTGATTCCGGGCAAGGTCCACCGCAACGACGCGGCCGACGCCACGCATTCGCCGATCTTCCACCAGGTGGAGGGACTGTGCGTCGATACAAATATCACCTTTGCCGATCTGAAGGGGACGCTGGATTTTGCGATGAAGGCGCTGTTCGGGTCGGGGGTGAAGACGCGGTTTTTCCCGTCGTTCTTTCCGTTCACGGAGCCGAGCGCGGACGTGCAGATCAGCTGTCCCTTCTGCGGACAGGCCGGCTGCCGCAAATGCAAGCACTCGGGGTGGATTGAGCTGCTGGGCTGCGGCATGGTGGACCCCGCGGTGTTCGAGTTCGCGCGGCTGAAGCAGCCTGCGTACGATCCGGCGAAGATCAGCGGCTTCGCCTTTGGGATGGGCATCGATCGGATTGCGATGATGAAGTACGGAATTGGCGATATTGGGCTCTTGTACTCGGGCGATTTGAGGTTTCTGGAGCAGTTTGCATGAAGCGGCAAGTCAGCGCTTCGCAAGCGAGTCAGCAAGTCAGCGAAAAGCCGACTGCTCGAACCCGCCATTTTCGCGACCTGCTGGTTTGGCAAAAATCGATGGAACTGGCTCGCACGCTCTATCGTGAAACTGAGGGTTTTCCAAAATCCGAGGTTTTCGGGCTTAGAGCCCAGTTGCGCAGAGCCGTAGTCTCAATTCCGAGCAATATTGCGGAAGGGCACGGTAGGCTCTCCGATGGAAATATGCGGCTCTTTCTGGGACAGGCGCGAGGCTCTCTCTTTGAACTGGAAACTCAGATTGAACTCGCTTCCGGGCTGAACTATCTCACGACGGAAGTGGAAAGGGAACTGCTGGAAGACTGTCATGAAGTGGGCAGGATGCTGAATGGGCTACTGGCGGTGCTGGAACACTGAACGGCTGACTTGCTGACTGGCTAACTCGCTATGAAGATTCTTTCCAATTGGATTCGCTCTTATGTTCCGGGCATCACGGTTACCGACCGGCAGATGGCCGACGATCTGACGCTGCGCGGCATTGCCGTGGACGGCGTCTTCGACCTTGGGCCGAATGGCTCGATGTTCGAAATGGACATTACCACCAACCGCGTCGATGCGATGAACCACTACGGCATTGCGCGCGAGGCGGCGACTATCTACGGGCTGGCACTCGCGCCTCTCGATGCAGAACTGCCGAAGGCTAAGGCGGCCGCGCGGCCGTTTCCAGTTTCGATTGAGGACTCGGCGCGCTGCGGGCGCTTTACCGCGCGGGTGCTGCGCGATGTGAAGATTGGGCCGGCGACGGGCATGGTGGCCGAGCGCTTCCGGCTGCTGGAGCAGAAGCCCATCTTCAATGCCGTGGACGCGACGAACTACGTGGTGCTGGCGATGGGGCATCCGACGCACGCGTTCGATCTGGACAAGCTGGAGGGCGGGATCATCGTTCGCCGCGCGCGCAAAGGCGAGAAGCTGGTGACGCTGGACGGCGTGGAGCGCACTCTCGATGCTGACGATCTGGTGGTGGCCGACGAGCGCAAGGCGGTGGGGCTGGCCGGGGTGATGGGCGGCATGGAAACCGCCATCTCCGCGAGCACGAAGAACATCCTGGTGGAAGCGGCGTGGTTCGACCAGGGGAGCGTTCGGCGCAGCTCGAAGCGCCACCTGATTCATACGGATGCTTCCCATCGTTTCGAGCGCGGGGCGGATTTCAACGCTGCGCCGATCGCCAATGCGCTGGTGAGCCGGATCATTCTGGAGTCGGGAGGGTTCATCGAAGGCGAGCTGGTGGATGTGGTGATACCGGAAATCGAGGCACGCACGGCCAGCCGGTCCACGATCAGCTTTGCTCTGAGCGAGGCGCACCGCATCCTGGGGCCGACGGAAGAGGCGGAAGGCATCACGGCGTCCACAGCGGAGTCGATTTTGTCGGGTCTGGGCTGCACGCTGGAGAAAGCCGCCGACGAGGTGTGGTCGGTGACGCTGCCGAGCTGGCGTCTGGATGTGGAGCGCGAGATCGACCTGGTAGAGGAAGTGGCGCGAGTTTACGGGTACAACCGCTTCCGGAATACGCTGCCCGCGTTTGCCGGAACGGTGGTGGAGCTGCCGTGGGCGGAAAAGGAAGCGACGCTGCGGCGGACGCTGCTGGCGCTGGGATGGAACGAGGCTGTGTCTTCCACGTTCTGCTCGGCGGAGGACGCGGCGCTGTTTGCGCGGGAGCCGAATACGGCGGTGGCGCTGGGCAATCCGCTGAGCGAAGAGGCGGGGATGCTGCGTTCGTCGCTGCTGCCGGGGATGCTGGGGATGCTGTCGCTGAACATCAGCCGCGATCTGGAAGCGGCGGCGCTGTTTGAGATGGGAACGGTTTTCTCCGGCTCACCGGAGAGCGGGTATGCGCGGGTGGACGAGCGGCCGTCGCTGGCTATTGGCGCGACGGGAACGGTTTTTGGCGGCGGGGAGGCTGATTTCTACGATCTCAAGGGCGCAGTGGAGCAGCTGCTGGGGAAATTCAGCACGCGGTCGTTCTATTTCGACCGCTTCCCGGCGGAGAGCGGGCTGGCGCCGGCGTGGCTGCACCCCGGACGCAGCGCCCGCGCGGTTTGCGATGGGGCGACAGTGGCGTGGTTTGGGCAGCTGCATCCCGCCGAGGCCGAGCGCCGCAAGCTGAAGCAGACGATTCTGCTGGGGGAGATTTGGCTGGACCGGCTGTACCAGCACTCGCTGCGGCTGCCGGCGGTTCGCGAGCTTTCGCGGTATCAGCCGGTGCGACGCGACTTTTCGCTGATTGTGCCGGATCGACTCTCGTGGTCGGTGCTGGCCGATGCGGTTCAGGCCTTGTCGATTCCGGAGCTACAGAGTCTTGCGCCGAAGGAGATTCTGCGCGAGGCAAAGGGCATCATCCCGGAGGGCCACTATTCACTGCTGCTGCGGGTGGTCTTTCAGTCGCAGGAGCGGACGCTGCGCGAGGAAGAGACGCAGGCCTGGTCGCGCCAGATTGTTGCCGCGGTGGAGGCCGCCGGCGCGAGGCTCCGCGGCTAATAGAGAAGATTTCTCCTCTCCATTCGGAACGTTGTGAGCGCCATGGAGTTGTCCTGGATGGCGGGCGTGGGGGACAATCCCGTGGGGTGTTTCCTCCATCTGACTTAGTGAGGTGAGTTATGGAGCAGGACAAAGTGAAGCAAGGCAGGCGCGGAGAGGGTTCAGGCAGCGAGGAGAAGCCGGAGCGGCGGGAACCGCGCGGGTTCGGCGAGCACGCGCGCTCGCGCAACAGCGAAAACGCTCATGAACAGGGCTGGGGCCTCAATCAGGAACAGAGAGCGCGGGAGTCCCGCGAGGCGGGTGGATCCAGAGGCGGCACCGACTACGACTACGGGGCGAGGGACTTTGGCGACGAGCCGGTGGACACGTCCGCAGCCCAGCCGGCCCGCTCGACGATGGAGAAGGCGGAGGAATTCCGGGGTCCGCGAATTGTGAGGAAGAAGAAGGCCGCTTAGAGGGCCTGTTCGAGGCGGGGATAGAGGCCGGAATGGCTGGTCTGATAGAGGGCGAGGAGCCGCTGCCGCATGAGGTAGTAGGCGGAGGCGGCCTCGTGCAGATGGAAGGGAATGAGGGTGGTGGATCGGCGCATGAGGGAATGGAAAAGCAGCGCCATCTCGACCCGGCGGATGGATTTCCGGAGACGGACCGCGTCGCGGCGGATGCGTTCGGTGACGATGACGCCTTCGTCAAAGTTCCAGCGCTGGGCGTGAGCGGCGAGCATCAGGATGAGGTTGGCGTTGGCTTTCATACTGCGGAGGCCTTCCCGGCCGCCGAGCATGAGCCACATATCGGGGGGCTCGAGGGTGATCTGGCCCTCTTTGGGCTCAAGGAAGTCCTGGGCGACGGAGCGGACGCGGTCGAACTCGACGGGCCGCAGCGCGGAGACTAACTCGGCCCAGCTGCGCTGATCGAGGCGAACGGCGGACATCTGCGATCTGATGGCGGCGCCGACCAGAATAACTACAACCGCGCCCAGCAGCACATAGGCCAGCACTTGGGATGCCTTTCCTTATCCTTTGACGGATGACTGAACCCGAGGGGAGCGGAACGCCAGTCTTTCAGGCGTCAATCCTGCGAAGATCGTACTCGACCCGCTGATGAAGTGCAAGTATATAAGCTTCTAAGTCGGGATCGATTGGCCGGCGCTCCGGCTCATCTTTCCACAACTGAAATGCAATCCAGCAGATAGCCAGGATATAGGCGACGATTCGCGCGGAATCAACCTCGGAGTAGAGCGGGCCGTAATTGTGGAGATAGCTCTGGACGGCGGTGGAGACGAGCATGACGCTGGTCCAGGCGGTGATGGCCTGGCCGATGGCCATCACGTGGCTGCGCCAGCCGAGGCCCAGCCTTCTGGAGGTAATGTTGAGTGCGACGCAGAACTCGCACATGACGATGCTGGTGAAGAGGTCGGTCCGCATCTCCCAGGCCATATAGCTTCTGGCATGGGAGACCGATATTCCCCAGGTGATGAGGGCGGCTACTGCAACTCCGCCCGTCGCGGCGAGAAGGAATTGCCACGCGGCATCGCGCACCCAGGCGCCTGTGGGGCGAAGAACAACGCGCGCTAGCTCGAAGAGGATGGCGATCTGAAGGGCAAAATCCACCCAGATACCGGGCACATAGACGCGCATATACCAGGTACGCGTTCCCAGCATGTAAATCAGGAAGAGGGCGATGGTGCGCAATTCCGCAAAAACTATCCAGGCGGTAAAGATTGGGAACTGACGCCACCGCTGACGCGCGTAGAAGACCCACAGAAGGATCAGGTTGACCGCGAACGGGGTAGCCCAGAGAACCTTCTGCGTTAAGGTAAGACCCATCGCACGCTCCGCCTCCAGCATAACCTTTGCGTCGTTAGCAGATTGCGGTGAGAGAGGCCGCGGGCCCGATTTTCGCAAAGAAAACCGGGCCCGCGCCTGTACAGAAGCGGTCAAAAGGGACTAAAGACCCAGAAACCAGTCCAGGAGGGCCTGGATAATGCCCGACGCTGGTGTGCCTGTGGTTTGCTGGCCGGCTGTTGGCATGCCGGGAGGATTGTTTGGATCTCCGCCGCCAGGGCCATAGGCGAATGCCGGCGACGCTATGGCGGCCAGCACCGCCAGAAGGACGAAATTCCGCAGATATTTTTTCATGGGGAACCGCCTCTCTTATCGCGTCTTAGGCGCGATGTGAGCCTGTTTTAAGAGATGCGGCAAACATGCCGGGGGACGGCATATTTTGGGGGCGGTCGTTAGAAGGCGCTGTTTTGGCGCATCTTCCTGGGGACGCAGCTCGCCCTTTTCGGGCGAGAAATGGGGTTCCGTTCGGCGGGCAAGACACAACCGCCGCGGAAGCTTCCGCGGCGGTTGTGTCCTACCGGCTGCTGGCCTGGTTACCAGACGCGGCAGGACTTTGCGGGCACCATCGGTTGCCCCTGGCGGCAGTCGAACGCCCGGGCGAACTGCGGCATATTGACCAGGACCCCCCGCACGCGAATGGCGTCGGGCGAATGGGGGTCGGTCTGCGCCAGCATGCGAAGGAACTGCGGCCGCTCATTGGTACACCAGTTCTGCGCGAAGGCGATGAAGAACTGCTGCTGCTGCGTGTAATGCGCTTCCGATTTCTGCTCGGCGGTCGCCGGAGCGGGGAGGCCCGAGAGTGCCTCGCGGGCCATCAGCGCCATGAGCGCCAGCCGGATGCCGCCATTGTCGGCGGTGTTTTCGCCGAGGGTCAGTTTGCCGTTGACTTTGACGCCCGGAGTGGCCTCGAACTGGCTGTACTCATTGACCAGGCAGGCGGTGCGCGCCTCGAAGTTCTTCTTATCCTGGGGAGTCCACCAGTTGTGCAGGTTGCCTTTGCCGTCGAACCGGGAGCCCTGATCGTCGAAGCCGTGGGTCAGTTCGTGGCCGACCACGGCGCCGATGTGACCGTAGTTCGTCGCGGCGGAGGCGTTTTTGTCATAGAACGGAGGCTGCAGGATGCCGGCCGGGAAGTTGATGTCGTTCATGCTGGGGTCGTAGTAGGCATTCACGGTCGGCGGGGTCATCTGCCACTCGTCGCGGTTGACCGGCTTGCCGATCTTGTCGAGCTGATATGCGATCTCGAATTGACGCGAGCGGACGGCATTGCCGAAGGCGTCGTCGCGGCGGATGGTGAGCTTCGCATAGCTGCGCCACTTGTTCGGATAGCCGATCTTGTCGGTGACCATGTGCAGCTTGTCGAGGGCTTTCTGTTTGGTGGCGGGGCTCATCCAGTCAACTTCCTGGATGTCTTTGGCCATCGCTCCTTCGATGTCGTGGACCATCTGCAGGGTGGAGGCTTTCATGTCGGGGGTGAAGTACTGGCGCACATAGAGCTTGCCCAGAGCTTCGCCCAGGGAGGCGTTGGTGGCGTTCACGCAGCGCTTCCAGCGCGCCTGCTGCTGCTGGATGCCTTCGAGGTCGTGGCCGTAGAACTGGAAGTGCTCGCGATCGAAGGCCTGGGGCAGGCGGAAGGAGAAGGAATCCACCAGGTGGACACGGAGGTAGGCCCTGATGGTGGCGAGGCTGGTGTCGGCGATGGTCTTATTGAGCGCGGCGAAGAAGCCCGGGGCGACGACGTTCAGCTCGGTCACGGCGGGCGAGCCCATCAGCTCGATGTACTTTTGCGGATCGAGGACGGGGGTGGCCTGGGAGAAGCTGGCCAGCGTCTCCATGTGATAGACGTTGCTGGGATCGCGGCGCATGACCACGCCCTGGGAGGCTTTTGCCAGGGCGGTTTCCAGGGCCATGACTTTTTCGGCCTGGGCGGAGGCTTCCGCGGGACTGTCGCCGAGCAGCTTCAGCATGTTGGCGACATGCTGGACGTACTCCTTCCGCGTCTGGATGCTTTTCGGGTCGGTGCGGAAGTAGTATGCCTTTTCCGGCAGGCCCAGGCCGCTCTGGTCGAAATAGGCGATCTCCTTTGTCGCGTCCTTGTAGTCCTGCTGCGATCCGTAGTCGACGAAGAC
>JAJZJJ010000063.1:9068-9741 GCA_021810175.1 Acidobacteriota bacterium
GGTTGAGGTACGCGATGAGGCCGGGCAGCTGGGCCCGGGACTTCAGCTCGGCGATCCGCTTGAGTTCCGGCTGGACCGGCGCGAGGTCTGCCTTGTCGATCGCGGCGGTATCCATGCAGCTGGAGTAGTAGTCGCCGATCTTTTGCTGGTTGCTGCCCATTGGAGCATGGGCCTGTGCCGCCGCCGTCACGATCTGGTGCAGTGCCTGGGTGTTGAACTCATAGAGGTTCACAAACTGGTCGAAGAGCGGCAGGTCGGCGGGAATGGGGTGCTCTTTTGCAAAATTCCCACAGGCAAACTGATAGAAATCCACACAGGGGTTGGCGGAAGTATCCATCGCGGCGGGATCGAAACCGGGGATCGGCTTGTATTGTTTTGCCTCCGCCGGCTTCGACGGAGTGGGTTGCTGGGCATAGGCGCTCAGGGCGAATGCAGTGACAAGGCAAAGGGCTGCGGCAGGCAGTCGGCGCATCGTTCCTCCGAAAGGGTGACCAGATAACCAATCAGCATACGCTTCGCCGGGTGCGGCGGTTCATGAACGGGGACGCTTTTCCCGCCGGCGGTTCGGGAATTCCGGGCTGCCGCCCTGCCTGACGGGCGCCAGGGCAGATTTCCGGCATTCACCTTTGGCCTTCCTCCCTGCTGGTAGGCTTCAGAAAGATGCGACGAGAAG
>JAJZJJ010000064.1 GCA_021810175.1 Acidobacteriota bacterium
AAACTGCCCAGACGCGCCTTTCAAACAGACTTCGGGACAGAGAGAAATGAAAATCAGCAGAAAAGAAGCCGCGATCACGCGAATTTCAACGAGTTCCTAGACAGACTGCACCGCTTCGGCCCCATTATCGTGCCGGATACTGCTCCCTCCGTACCTGTTCCGTTAGTCAGCAACAAACCAACGCGGTGGGCACGTGTACCGGGCCCCGGGGACCAGCCTGCAAACTTTGGATGCCGGAATCGACACTGAACGAGCAGAAAAACAACGGGGCCGAATGCCTGATGACTTTAAGCCGGAACATCTTCCATGGAGTCAATGGTCCGTATCTTCCGATCACCGACCCTCCCGCCGCTCCGGCGGTTAGGCGGAACCTCATTGCGAACACCACGGCCAGGAAGCCTCACTCCAGGTAATTTTGCGATCGACATGAGCAACACAGAAAGGAGAACCAGGATAAGCATGAAAAAATGGGCCGAGATTTTGTGCGTGGGACGAGACCCGGTGCTGAACCGGACGCGGCAGCTGATCTTTAGCGAGCGCTTCGAGGTAGAAGTGGCAGCGGACGTGAGCAGCGCCCTGGCGCTGCTGGAAGCGCAGCCCTTCCGGATGGTGCTGCTCTGCTACTCCATGAGCGAATCCGATTGCCTGAAGATCGTCCGGCGCGTGCATAACCAGTCTCCCAGCACTGGAATCCTCGCCCTGGCCACCGGTCACCAGCGGCTCAGACTCACCTCTCCCGATGCCGAGATCCCGTTTGCAGGCCCCGCCGAACTGCTCGCGGCAGCCGTCGCCATGATCAGCAGCCCCGAAAGGCCTTCGGAAACGAACGACCCGGACAAACGCCGCGTCGTGCTCGACGAATCGCGACAACCCACCCGGAAGTCCCCACCAGGGAAATGGACGCCCTTTACAGGATGTACCGCGACAGATCCTGATTCCTGACAATCGTGGAAACCATCTGCCGCACATACTCCGGGTCGATGAGAATGGCTTTTTCCGTCCCGCCCGGAATCTCCCGTTCAATCACCGGAAGCGGTGCCGTCGTGCCTTCGCCCACAGCGGCCAGTTCAACCACCGTGCCGCCGCTCTTCTGCTCGCCGCGGGCGTCGGCGCGGGCCAGGTCGGGCGCAAGGAAGCTGATCTCGTCGAGAACTCGCTCCATGATGGTGTGCAGACGTCGTGCTCCGATATTCTCCGTGCCTTCATTCACCCGGAACGCAAATTGCGCCATCTCCTGGATCGCCTCCGGCGTGAACTCCAGTTTCAGCCCTTCGGTTTCCAGCAGCGCCGTGTACTGGCGTACCAGCGACGATTTGGGCTCCGTCAGAATTTTGACGAAATCCTCCACCGTCAGCGACTGCAGTTCCACGCGGATGGGAAAACGGCCCTGCAACTCCGGAATCAGATCGCTCGGCTTGGACACATGGAACGCCCCGGCGGCGATAAACAGGATGAAGTCGGTTCGCACCATGCCGTAACGCGTGTTCACCGTCGTGCCCTCCACGATCGGCAGAATGTCGCGCTGCACCCCTTCCCGCGAAACATCCGGGCCATGCCCGCCTTCGCGGCCGGCAATCTTGTCAATCTCGTCCAGAAAAACAATGCCCGAGGTTTCCACCCGCTCCACCGCCAGGCGCGTCACCTGATCCATATCGATCAGGCGGCTTTCCTCTTCCTGCACCAGATAATCGAAAGCGTCCGATACCTTCATCTTCCGCTTCCGCGTGCGCTGCCCAAAAATGTTGGGCAGCATGTCCTTCAGGTTCACGTCCATCTCCTCCACGCCCTGATTGGAGATGATTTCGAAAGACGGCGAGCCTTTCTCGCGCACGTCGATTTCAACCATTCGGTCGTCGAGCTTGCCCTCGCGGAACTGCTGCCGCAGCTTTTCGCGCGTCCGGCTGTGCGAGGTCGACTGGGCATCGGCGGCGGCTCCGGAAGACGAACCGGGAGCGGGCAGCGTAATCGTGTTGCCGTCGATATGCGGAGCCGTTTGCGGCGCAGGAGTCGGTGCCGAGGGCGGCGGCAGCAGCAGGTCGAGCAGCCGCTCCTCCGCGTTCAGCTCGGCGCGGTCCTCCACTTCCTCCAGCTTTTCCTCGCGCACCATGTCGATGGCGATCTCCACAAGGTCGCGGACAATCGATTCGACATCGCGGCCCACGTACCCCACCTCCGTGAACTTCGAGGCTTCGATCTTGAGAAACGGCGAGTTGGTCAGCTTCGCCAGGCGTCGCGCGATCTCCGTCTTACCCACGCCCGTCGGCCCAATCATGATGATGTTCTTGGGCATGATCTCGTCCGCAAGATCGGGGGGCAGCTTCTGGCGTCTCATCCGGTTACGAAGGGCCACTGCCACCGCGCGTTTGGCAGCCTTCTGCCCCACCACATACTTGTCCAGCTCGCCGACAATCTCTCTCGGCGTCAGTTCGTCGAGCGAGAGTTCCTGATCTTCCGCCGTTCCCGGTAAATAAATCGCCATACTCTAATCATCAACCCTTCGGAGCCGGAATGGGAGCCTGTGCGTCGTACAACAAGCTGCAGCCCACATCCGGAGAGACATGGGCTGAGCGCGTTTGGTGAGGAAGCGGCCTGCCCGCGGGCAATCCGCGGGTCACCCGTTGAGTTCTTCGACGGTAATGTTGTCGTTGGTATAAATGCAGATCTGCCCGGCGATACGCAGCGCCTTCTCGGCAATCTCGCGCGCCGGCAGCTCGGTATTCTGCATCAGGGCGCGCGCCGCCGCCAGTGCATACGATCCGCCGCTGCCGATCGCCGCGATTCCCTCATCCGGCTCGATCACGTCTCCGGAACCGCTCAGCAGAAAGGTCTGGTTTTGGTCCGAAACCACCAGCAGAGCCTCCAGATTGCGCAGCATTTTGTCCGTGCGCCAGTCCTTCGCCAGCTCCACTGCCGCCCTACCAAGATTTCCCGCGTACTGTTCCAGCTTGTTTTCAAACCGGCTGAACAGGGAAAACGCATCGGCCGTGGAACCGGCAAAGCCGGCCAGAATCTTGTCCTGGTACAGCCGGCGAATCTTCCGCGCGGTGTGCTTGAACACCGCATCCCCCATCGTCACCTGTCCGTCCGCGGCCATCACGACTGAGCTGCCACGGCGCACACAGATAACCGTGGTGGACCGAATCCGCGGCCTTTGCGCCGCGGCCGGAGCCTGTTCCACAAGATCTTTCCGGACGGAAAAACGACCGCCCGAAGCGGCCGCTGCGCGTATCCCTCGACTTTTCATATCCACGCCTCAGTATAGATCAGCCGCCCTCCGCGGGCGGCTCGTCCGGTAGCGGCAAACACCCTCTTTCTGAGTTATGCTGCATTTATCCAGAAAACTGGCTCCGGAACAATGGTTCCGGAAAACCGCCCCGGGAGATTCCTCCTGGCGAGTAACCTCGGTCAAGTTACCCTCATTCAGAAAGGCCCCCGGACTCTCCGATGCAAAGCCTGTCTCTGCGCGATCCCCACGTTCTTGGGACGCTGGCTGCTTCGGTTCTCTGTGCAGCCGGCGCGACCGCGTATTTCGTCTTTCGCCGAAGGCCCACGCCCGAGGAGCTGGAGCGCGAGCGGCGCGCTCAGCTCGTGCGGACCGGTCGCATCATCGACGGAACCATCCTCGATCTCTCCGACTCCATGGAAACCAGCGCCCCGCCGCTGCAGGAGGAACTGCGCTTCGTCCACTACAAGTACGAAATCGGCGGTGTGGCCTACGAGTGCTCCCAGGACATCTCCGCGCTGCGCGACCGCTTTCGCCCCGAGGATTTTCGCCTGAGCTTCCCCTGCTCCGTGCGTTATGACGTTCACCGTCCGGAAAACAGCATCATCGTGGCCGAAAACTGGAGCGGTCTGCGCGGCCTGGGTCAGACCTCCCCACCGCCCGGCACTTCGCCATCGAACTGGACCGTTCCAACCGGCAAACGCGACACCACCGCCTGAACCTCACCAAACCACGCCGCTTTCTCGCCTGCGCTCGCGCGTAACCCCCATAGATCCATGCCGCGATTGAAGCCAGCCCGCCGCGGCTCTACACTGACCCTGTATGCACGCTGACGGCACGGCGACCAGAGCAACCCATTCGATGAAGCGAGTCCTCCGCTTCTCGCTGCTTGCCACCATCGGCTATGTGCTGCTCACCCTGATTGCCGGGTTGCGGGCACACTCGCTGGCCCTGGTTTCAGAGGCCGGGCACAACGCCTCCGACGCGCTCGCCATCCTGCTCTCCTTTGTCGCCGTGTGGTTCCAGACGCGTCCGGCCACCGACCGCAAAACCTTCGGCTATCAGCGCGCCGGCGTGCTGGCGGCCTTCCTCAACGCAATCACCCTCATCGTGATCTCAGGCTGGATCGCGCTGGAGGCTTTCCACCGCCTCGCCCACCCCGAGCCAGTCCAGCCTCGCATCATGATGTATGTGGCGGCCGCCGGCGTGATCATGAACGGTGTCATCGCGGCCATGCTGTGGCGGACCTCCCACGATGTCAACATTCGCGGTGTTTTCATCCACATGCTCGGCGATACCCTGTCGACCGCCGCTGTCATCGCCGGAGGCGCGGCCATCCTTTTCACCGGCATCCGCTGGATCGACCCAACCCTTTCCCTGATCATCGCCGCCCTGATTCTCTGGTCGTCCGCCTCCATCGTGCGCGAGACGCTCAATATTCTGCTCGAGGGCACACCCCAGGGCATCTCGCTCCTCGAAGTTCGCAAGGTCCTGCGCCGAATCGAAGGCGTGCAGGACGTTCACGACCTGCACGTATGGAGCCTGGGCTCCAACACCCACGCCCTCTCCAGCCATGTGACCATCCCCGACATCCCCCCCTCGGAGAGCAACCGCATTCTGGACAGCATCAACAGCGTCCTGCGCGAGCGCTTCCACATTTACCACACTACCGTGCAGTTCGAGCACGTCGTCTGCGGAGCCGCCCATGGGTGCCTGCCCCCGGTCGAGGACGAGCCCACCCTTCACCACCACCACCATCACCACCCCGGCCACTCCCACTGAACCGCCGGGAAAACCCGCTTCCCGGACAACCAAAACCCCATTTGTCAGATTGCCCCATTACTATGGAACAGGAGGTTCTCTGTTCGAATGCGTCTCCAGAAGTGTTTTGGGGTTGTAGCCGCCGTTTTCTCCGCCTGTCTCCTGGCCGGGTCCGCCGCGCACGCACAGTCCGGTTCCACCACCCAGCCGCCGCATACCGCGATGAGGAACGACATCGCCCTCGAAGGCTTTGGGCAGTATACGGGCAAGGCCAGCGGCGACGGGATCACCGTGACCACCACTCGCTCCGTGGGCCTCGCTGCCTTCCTCCGCCACAGCTATCACTGGTGGGCGGGTTATGAAACCGGCTACGTCTACACCCGCTACACCAACTACTACACCGGTCAGATCTTCGGACGCCAGGCGAACATGCATGAGTTCAGCGGCTCCTACTACATCCATGCGCCGAAAAAGATGCTCTTCCTGGAGCCCTTCGCCACAGCCGGCATCAGCGCCATCCTCTTTTCGCCCTCGCTGAATGGCGGCCAGAACGTCCCCTGGCAGCCGCGCCTCGGCGAAACCTTCTCCGGGGGCACGAATATTCCGCTCATGGGCAGCGCCTTCGGCGTGCGCCTCGAGTACCGCGGCGTTTTCTACAAGACTCCGGACTTCCGCCGCGCGAACCTGAAAACCGGAAGCCACCGGCTCACCGGCGAACCAATGGCCGGCCTGTACATGCGCTTCTGATGCGGAGCTAACCTGTGGATTGCATCTTCTGCAAAATCGTGGCCGGAGAGATTCCGGCGAAGAAGGTCATGGAAGACGATCACGTGATCGCCTTCCACGACATCGATCCGAAGGCGCCTACCCACATTCTCATCATTCCCAAAAAGCACATCGCCTCTCTGGCGCAGGTCGAACCGGGCACCGAGGTTCTGCTCGGCAAACTGCTCGCTACTGCCGCCATGGTGGCGCGGGAGCAGGGCCTGGATCGTGGCTACCGAGTGGTCATCAGCACCGGCCCCGAGGGCGGACAGACGGTGGACCATCTCCACCTTCATCTGCTCGGCGGCCGGCCAATGCACTGGCCCCCAGGATAGGGCGTTGCGACAATCAGACTCCTGAAGCCGCTGCATTCCTGCTGCGGCTTTCGTTTTGCAGAGAAACCGCCGGTCAGCTCTTCCAGCGAAGCGTGACCGGACCCTCCATCGGGTGCTTTGCCGGCTCGCCGGTGCGCGCGGCATCCATCCGCGCCTGCTTCAGCGCAAAATACCATTTCGCCGGGCGGTCGGCGTCGTCAATCAGCATCAGCGAGGGATCGTAACGGAGCCCATGCGCCTGCTGGATCATCGTGACCTGATCCTGACGAACAAACATGTTCCCAAAAAATTTCAGAACTGCGGTGAGAAAAGGAACCCCGTAGAGAACGTTCCACGCCCCATACACGTCGATACGGCAGGCGCTCGGTGTCGTAGGAGTGACCGTCGTCAGCGAGGAAAACCATTTGTTGCCGCACCGAATCGTCTCGTAGCGCCGGTTGGGCAGCACGAAATCGATGGTCGTCGTGATCGGCTCACCGTAAACGCCCAGCAGTTTATACGGAGCCGAGTTGGCGGAAGGCGCGTGGGTCGCCATGCGAAAACCCTGGGGAATAGGCTCGAACCGCTTCTCCTTCTCGTGAATGCTCGCCCGCTTCCGCCACCACCAGGACTGGTGTACGAAGGGTCCGTGCGCCGGGTCCATCAGTCCGATGATCCCGTGATCCACATTGCAGGGCAGATCGGCGGTGAGGTGCGCGCTGCGGTAGCGATCGCTGAATTTAGGCAGCTCCGGAACCGAAACCAGAGCGGCGTCCTCCGCGCGCACGCGCCCGGAGCCCGGCTCGGGGATGTAAACCCATGCATACCCGTCCCGCTCCTCGCACGGGTAAGCCGTCCCGGCGAGCTTGTGCGGAAACGGATCGTTCTCGGTGAGCGAGGGAATCTCCATGCACTGGCCGGAAACCGGCTCAAATACCCAACCGTGATACTTGCACGTCAGCGCCTGGCCGTCGAACCATCCGCAGGAAAGCGGAATCCCGCGGTGCGGACAACTGTCTCGCATCGCAAAAAGGCGGCCGTCCTCCCGCCGTCCCAAAACCAGCGGAATGCCGAGCAGCAGCGTCGTGGAGAGCTTTTTGCCGCGCAGAACATCGCTGCGCATCGCCGGATACCAGTCGTTATAGATCAGGACGGCGGCGGGGCCGGGCGTGGCTGGCGGCGCTGGAAGATTGGGCATGGAATGAGCCTTCGCTTCACTATAAAGCCCCTGGTGCTGCCTGTGGACCCGCAGTGCCCAGGTATCCCGGCCACCCAGTGTATCTTCCATATATGCCCCAGCTCCGATGGACGGATTTATTGAGAATCGGGCTCCGGATGTTCACCCGGGCGTGGCTGGTGTGTGGAGTCCTGGCCCTCCTGGCTGGCGGCAGCTTTACCGTCTACCAGTCCGTCTGGCTCTATAGAAGCGCCTCCGCCCGCGGAACCATCGTCGCTCTGGTTCCCTTCACCGATCCCGAGCAAGCCGGCATAACCTACACTCCCCGCTTCAGCTTCAGGGACGATCAGGGCCATACCCATGTTCTGATGTCCAGCTATCGCACCTCGCCCCCGGAATTCACCGTCGGCGAGCACGTGCCTGTCCTCTACATCCGCAGCCATCCCTCTTCAGCAAAACTGGACCGCTTCTGGGAGCTGTGGCTCGTCCCGGTGGTCTGCGCCGGACTCGGAGCATTCTTCGCCATCAGCGGCTATCTTCTGCTTCGCCTGGAGCGACGCTTCGCGTGAATCGGCCCCTCCCATCGGCCGCCATCCCAGCCCCTTAGCAACAAGAGGGCCAAGCTGCTGATTCCATGGATGTAAACGGGGTTGTGCGGAGTTAACCCTTACGGTATCATAGAGATAAGTCTTCGGTCCGTCATTCCGGTACCTGCTTCCGGCCCACGACCTTGGCGTGACCCTCGGCCCGTATACACCTATGGCAGACGAACAAAATCCTCAACTCCCCCTGGGCGGAAACTCCGGCGATGGCCCCGGTGCCGCCAACCTCGTCCCTATCAACATTGAAGAGGAGATGCGGCGCTCGTATCTCGACTATTCGATGTCGGTCATCATCGGCCGTGCCCTGCCCGATGCGCGCGACGGCCTCAAGCCCGTGCACCGGCGAATCCTGTACACCATGCATGAAATGGGCCTGCAGCACAACAAGAAGTACACCAAGTGCGCCAAGGTCGTCGGACAGGCCATGGGCGTCTACCATCCGCACGGGGACTCCGCCATTTATGACGCGCTCGTGCGAATGGCGCAGCCCTTCAGCATGCGCTATCCCCTCGTGGACGGCCAGGGAAATTTCGGCTCCGTCGACGGCGATCCCCCCGCGGCCATGCGTTACACCGAGTGCCGCCTGGTCCGGATGAGCAACGATCTGCTCGCCGACATCGAGATGGAAACCGTGGACTTCGTGCCGAACTACGACGAGTCCACCCTGGAACCAGCCGTGCTTCCCACGCGCTATCCCAACCTCATCGTGAACGGCGCCAATGGCATCGCGGTCGGCATGGCCACCAACATCCCTCCACACAACCTCACCGAAGTCGTGGACGCGGCCATCGAGATGGTGAACAACCCCCACGCCGGCCTCGCCGACGTGCTCAGGCACGTACAGGGACCCGACTTCCCTACCGGCGGCTTCCTCTATGGGCGCAGCGGCATTGCCCAGGCCTACAAAACCGGCCGCGGACGATTCCTGATGCGCGCAAAGTGCGCGACCGAGAACATCACCGGCGGACGGCAGGCAATTATCGTCAGCGAGATTCCCTATCAGGTCAACAAGAACACGCTGATCAAGCGCATCGCCGAGCTGGTCAACAACAAGATCATCGACGACATCGGCGATGTACGCGACGAGAGCGATCGCGACGGCATGCGCATTGTCATTGAGCTCAAGCGGGGCTCCGAGGCGCAGATCGTCCTCAACCAGCTCTACAAGCACACCCAGATGCAGGAAAGCTTCTCGATGATCTTCCTCGCGGTCGTGAATGGCCAGCCGCGGGAACTGCCCCTCGATGAGGCCATCCGCGTATTCATCGACCACCGCGCCGATGTCGTGCGGCGGCGAACGGCTTACCTCCTCCGCAAGGCCCGCGAACGCGAGCATATCCTGCTTGGCTATCAGATCGCCCTCGACCACCTGGATAACGTCATCCGGATCATCCGCGGATCCTCTTCCCGGGCCGACGCCAGAGAAAACCTCTTCCGGTTCTTCTCCGGTCGAACCATCACCGTGCGCGACGAGGCGCTGGCAGGCGTCAACCTGGATCCGGCGAAGTACGGGATTGATGCTGACACCCTGGTGGCGGCAACGCTCACGCTGAGCTACCGCCAGATCGACGCCATCCTCGAACTCCAGCTCTACCGCCTCACCCAGCTCTCCATCGACGAACTGCTGAACGAGCTGCGCGAAGTCCGCGACAACATCGCCGAGTACGAATCGATCCTGGCCTCTGAAAAAAAGCTGCGCCAGGTGATCGTGAAGGAGCTCGAAGCGGTTCGCAAGGACTACGGCGACGCCCGCCGTACCCAGATCGTGGACGAGACCGCGGAGCTGCAACTGGAAGACCTGATCGCCGACGAGCAGGTCGCCGTCACCGTCTCCCACCAGGGCTACCTCAAGCGCACGCCGATCTCCACCTACCGCCAGCAGCGCCG
>JAJZJJ010000065.1 GCA_021810175.1 Acidobacteriota bacterium
GGCCGATGCCGAACAGCACTTCTCCGCCGCCCAATCCATCCTCCAGACCAACCTGCTCTCCGCCGTCTCGCTCGTCGGCTGGCTGGCCAACTATATGGAGCCTCGGCACGACGGCGTTATCGCCGTCATCTCCTCCGTTGCCGGCGATCGCGGACGCAAAAGCAATTACCTCTATGGCGCTTCCAAAGGCGGCCTCAATATCTTCCTCGACGGCCTCCGCAACCGCATCGACCGCTCCGGCGTGCACATCCTGACGATCAAGCCCGGCTTCGTAGCCACACCCATGACCGCCCATCTCCCGCCTGGCCCGCTCTTCGCGCAGCCCCCAGCCGTCGCCCGGGACATTCTGCGCGCCATTGAACGTCGGAACAGCGGCCTCTATACTCCGGGTTTCTGGCGGCCCATCATGCTCATCGTCAGAAGCATACCCGCGCGGATCTTCAACCGGCTGAATCTCTAATCGCCTGCCACAGCCTGCAATCTGAATCGCGAAAGCCCCACCGCACATCTTCTGGATAGAGTCGTCATCTCTTGCGCTGGCCGTTCGCTGTTACCTGTGAGTCCGCTATCTGCATTTTCCCGGTTGACGATCTCTATACTTACTGGTAAGTATAGTGACATGGGCGCAGGCAAATGCGAAACCCCCGCTAAAATCCTCTCGGCGGCCGCCGATCTCTTCTCCCGGGACGCCTATGCCTGCGTCTCCGTGGATGAAGTCGCTGAAAAGGCCGGCTGTACCAAGGTCACCGTCTACCAGCACTTCAAATCCAAGGACCATCTGCTCGTCGAATCCCTCCGCATGCGTCTCGCCCGCCGGGAAGCGCGGCTGGATGCCTTCCTCGAACAACTGACGCCGGACTCCGACCCCCTCCTCGCCGTCTTTGACTGGCTCGAGGAATGGATCGATCCCGCTCACTTTCGCGGCTGTGCCTTTGTCAAAGCTGTCAATGAGCTCTCAGCCGTTGTGCCGGAAGTCCGCGACGTCGCGCTCGAGGCCAAGGAAAAACTTGCCGACAGGTTTGCCTCCCTGGCAAAAGCATCCGGAAGGACCAAATCGCGTGAGCTCGGCCAGCAACTGGCCCTGATCTTCGAGGGCGCACAATCTCTGGCGCTGATCCAGTCCAGCGCCCATCCCGCCACACTGGCGCGCCGCATTGCCGTCACCGTCCTGAACGACTGGGACGCCCGCGGCAATACCGCCGAACCCGGGAACCAGTCCGACCGGCCCCGAATAGGGAGACGCTGAAGCCTTATGTGGATTGTTCGCCTCGCGCTCCGCAGGCCCTACACCTTCGCCGTCCTCGCTCTTCTGCTGATGGCTCTGGGCCCACTGGCCATTCTCAACATGCCGGTGGACATCTTCCCCAATATCGATATCCCCGTTGTCTCCATCATCTGGGAGTACACCGGCTTTTCCCCGCAGCAGATGGCCAACCGCATCGTCTCCATGAGCGAGCGCGCCCTGACCACGACCGTCAACGACATCCAGCACATCGAATCGACTTCCGTCGACGGCCGATCCATCATCAAGGTTTACTTCCAGCCCGGCGTCGATATCGGAAATGCGGTTGCCCAGATCACCGCCATCTCGCAGACCATGACCCGCCACATGCCGGCGGGCACCACGCCCCCGCTGATTATCCAGTACAACGCATCCAGCGTGCCCGTCCTCGAGCTCGGACTTTCCGGCCAGGGCCTTTCGCAGACTCAGCTCAACGACCTCGGCCTCAATTTCATCCGCCCCCAGCTCGTCACCATCCCCGGCGTCGGCATTCCCTATCCCTACGGCGGCAAGATGCGCCAGGTCCAGGTGGACATCAACCTGCCGGCCCTGCAGGCGAAAGGACTGTCTCCGGCTGACGTGGTCAACGCCATCGCCGATCAGAACCTGATCCTGCCCTCCGGCACCATGAAGGATGGCAAGTTCGAGTACGAACTGGAAACCAACAGCGCCCCGCTCACCATCAGGGGCCTCAACAATCTGCCCATCCGCGAAGTCAACGGCGCCATGGTTTACGTTCGCGACGTCGCTCACGTGCGTAATGGCGCTCCGCCGCAGACCAACATCGTTCGCGTCAATGGTCAGCGTGCCGCTCTGCTCTCCGTCATGAAGACCGGCAACGCTTCCACCCTCAACATCGTCAGCGATGTTCTGGCCAAAGTGAAGGCCATGAAATCGCAGCTTCCGCGGGCGCTCAAAATTACCCCGCTGGCCGACCAGTCGATCTTCGTCAAAGCCGCCATCAACGGCGTTGTCCATGAGGCCATCATCGCCGCCTGTCTCACCGCGATCATGATCCTCATCTTCCTCGGCAGCTGGCGCAGCACTCTGATCATCGCCATCTCCATTCCCCTCTCCATCCTTGCCTCCCTGCTGGTCCTCTGGGCCCTCGGCCAGACCGTCAACATCATGACCCTGGGCGGTTTTGCCCTGGCCGTCGGCATACTTGTCGACGACGCCACCGTTGCCATCGAGAACATCAATCGCCAGCTCGAAATGGGCGCCGATCTCGAAACCGCCATCCTCGAAGGCTCCGCTCAGATTGCCGTGCCGGCTTTCGTCGCCACCATCTCCATCTGCATCGTCTTCGTCCCCATCTTCTTCCTCAGCGGAGTGGCCCGCTATCTCTTCGCACCCATGGCGGAAGCGGTCATCTTCGCCATGCTCGCCTCCTACCTGCTCTCCCGCACCGTCGTGCCCATGATGGCGAAGTACCTCCTCCACATGCATGACGATGCCGCGGTGAAACGCCGCTCCGGCAGCCGCAATCCCTTCGTCCGCTTTCAGCGCGCCTTCGAGCGCGGCTTCGAGGGCATCCGCATCGCCTACAGGCGCACCCTCGATCTCTGCCTGCGCCATGCCGTCGTCTTCCTTTCCCTCTTCATGCTCTTCACCGTCGGCTCGGCCGCTTTCCTCTACCAGGACCTCGGCGAAAACTTCTTCCCCTCCGTCGACAGCGGTCAGTTCAAGCTCCATGTGCGCGCTCGCACCGGCACCCGCATTGAGGACATGGCCCACCTCTGCGCCCGCATCGACAACACCATCCGCGAAAACATCCCCAAAAATCAGCTCAGCACCATCATCGACAACATCGGCCTGCCCTATTCCGGCATCAACATGTCCTACTCCAACTCCGCCCCCATCGGCCCGGCGGACGCCGACATTCTCGTCTCCCTCAAGCCCCACCACCAGCCCACAGCGCAGTTCGTCGCAAAGCTCCGGCGCATCCTACCCAGGGCTTTCCCCGGCACCGAGTTCTACACCCTGCCCGTCGACATGGTTACGCAGATCCTCAACTTCGGTCTCCCCGCCCCCATCGACGTGCAAATCGCGGGGCACAACCTCCAGGGCGATCGCATCGTGGCGGATCAGCTCCTCAATAAGCTCAAATACGTCCCCGGCGCCGCCGACATGCGTATCCAGCAGACCTTCGACGATCCCAAACTTTCCATCGACGTCAATCGCACTCTCGCCGCCGGCGCCGGCCTCCAGCAGCGCAATGTCGCCCAGAGCCTGCTCATTGCCAGCAGCGGCAGCTTCCAGACCTCGCCCACCTTCTGGCTCGATCCGCGCAACGGCGTGGAGTACAGCATCGCCGTCCAGTCTCCCCAATACACGCTCGACAGTCTCCAGGACCTCAAAAATATTCCCATCACCACCGGTACCCTTCCCCCGAACACCGGTTCGATGGGCCCCGGCTCTCCTCCCAGCACCGCACCCATGGGCGGAAAACCCGTAACCATCCTCAACGACGTCGCCAAAATTGTGCCCGGCGAGGAGATGGGCACCGTCACCGACTACAACATCGTCCCCACCATCGACATTTACGGCAACGTCGTCGGTACCGATCTCGCCACAGTCGACAGGCACGTCGAGAAAATCGTCGCTCAGGAGCGCCCCCATCTGCCCCGTGGCTCCCACATCGTCATCCGTGGACAGGTCCGCACGATGTACCGCTCCTACTCCGGGCTGCTCGACGGCCTGCTCTTCTCCATCCTCCTCGTCTACCTGCTCATCGTCGTCAACTTCCAGTCCTGGATCGACCCCTTCATCATCATCACCGCTCTGCCGGCGGCTATCTCCGGCATTGTCTGGATGCTCTTCCTCACCCACACCACCCTCAGCGTTCCCGCTCTCACCGGAGCCATCATGTGCATGGGTGTCGCAACATCCAATTCCATCCTCGTCATCAGCTTTGCGCGTGAGCAGTTGCAGGACACCGCCGGCAACGCCCGCCTTTCCGCTCTCAATGCCGGTTACGTACGCTTCCGGCCCGTCCTCATGACCGCTCTCGCCATGATCCTCGGCATGGTTCCCATGGCGCTTGGCCTCGGTGCCGGCGGCGGACAAAACGCGCCTCTGGGCCGCGCCGTCATCGGCGGACTCCTCTTTGCCACCGTCTCTACCCTCTTCTTTGTACCTACCGTTTTCAGCGTGCTGCACGGATGGCTCGAACGGCGGAAGTCTCGCCCCGGCCCGGATCAGCAGCTTCCCGCGGAGATTCAACCATGACCGATTCCACCCCACGCGGCAACCATCCGCACATCGATCCCGGCGAACTGCCTCCCATCTCTGGACGCAAGGGCCTGATCTTTGTCGTCGTCTTCCTGCTCGTAGCCGCCGCGCTCGCCGTCGCCGGCATCGTCCCCCGCCTGCGCGCGCAAAAACGTCTCGCCCAGCGCACCGACGCGCTGGCGCTTGAGGACGTTGTCGTCCGCAAACCCACGCCCGGCCCCCTCACGCAGGACATCGTCCTGCCCGGCAATATGTTTGCCTATGTCGACTCCCCCATCTATGCGCGCACCAACGGATACCTGGAAAAGTGGTACTTCGACATTGGCGCTCACGTCCGCAAAGGCCAGCTGCTGGCCGTCATCGCCAGCCCGGAAATCGACCGCGAGCTCGCCCAGGCCAAAGCCGACCTGGCCACCGCCAAATCCGCCGCCAGCTTTGCCAGCGTGCAGGCCGCCCGCTATAAGAACCTCCTCGCGCAAAACGCCGTCACCCAGCAGGACACGGAAAGCTACATCACCCAGGCCGCATCCACTCAGTCGCAGGTGCGTTCGGCCCTGGCCAACGTCCAGCGCCTTCAGCAGCTCGTCGATTTCGAACGGGTCTACGCGCCCTTCAGCGGAACCATCACCTCGCGCGATGTCGATATTGGCACCCTCATCACCGCCGCCGCCACGGAGCTCTTCCACCTCGACGACGAACACGTCATGCGCGTCTACGTCAACGTGCCCCAGGTCGATTCCCCCGAGTGCATCCCCGGTACCCCCGCCGATCTCACTCTCCGGCAGTACCCGGGCCGTGTCTTCCACGGAAGGGTCGTCCGTACCGCGCGCGCCATCAATCCCTCGTCGCGTACCCTGCTCGTCGAAGTAGACGTCCCCAATCCTCACGGAACGCTGGTCCCCGGCGACTTCACCGAGGTCCACTTCCATGTAAAGGTCGCGACCCGCGCGATGATCATCCCGGTCTCCTCCATGATCTTCCGTCAGCAGGGTCTGCGCGTGGCGACCGTCGTCCACGGCGATGTCATCAGGATGGTCCCCATCTCCATCGGGCAGGATGACGGCAAGGTCGTTCAGGTCATCGATGGCCTGAACCCGAACAGCCTGGTTGTCCAGAGTCCCCCGGACTCCATGATCGCTGGCGAAAAAGTAAGAGTCGTTCAACCGAATGACGACGGCATTCCCGGCGAGCCGCAGACCTCCGGCCCCGCTGGCGGCCAGCCCCCCGCCGCTTCCAACCCACACCGGGGAGGCCGCTGATCATGCGTTCCCTCGCCTGGGCGCTTGCCGCTTCCGCCTTCGCCGTTGCGCTGGCTGGCTGCACCGTCGGCCCCAATTACCATCGCCCGTCGGTTCCCACCGCGCCCGCGTGGCGCGACGCACCGCCGCCCAATCCGCCCAACGGCAGCTGGCAGCACGCCCATCCCGCCGCCGCGGCGCTGCGCGGTCAGTGGTGGCGGGTGTACAACGATCCCCGCCTCGATCGGCTGGAACAGAAAGTCGCTGTTTCCAATCAGACGCTGCGCGCCGCCATGGAAAACTACTTCGCCGCGCGCGAACAGGTTAGAGTCGCGCGCTCGCAGTACTTCCCCACGCTTGCCGCCGGACCCTCCTTCCAGCGCACCCGCAACTCCTACAACCAGGCCAACGCCAGCAAGGCTTTCTCGAACCTCCAGTACAACACCTTCTCTCTCGGCGGCCAGGCCCAGTGGGAGCCCGACATCTGGGGACAGGTGCGCCGCAGCGTCGAAGCCGCCCGCGCCACCGCTCAGGCGTCCGCCGCCGAGCTGGCCAGTGTCGAACTGAGCCTCCAGGCCGAGCTCGCCTCCGACTATTTCTCCCTGCGCGGCCTGGACCTTCAGAAGCAGCTCCTCGACGACACCGTCCGCTCCTACCAAAGCTATCTGCACCTCACACAGATACGATTCAGAGGCGGTGTAGCCACTGAGTCCGATGTCGCACTCGCGCAGACACAGCTCGACGCCACCCGCGCCCAGGATATCGATGTCTCCGTGGCCCGTGCCCAGTACGAGCACGCCATTGCTACCCTCATCGGAGTGCCGCCTTCCACCTTCAGCCTGCCGCCCATGCCGCTCGCTGGCCTGCCGCCCCAAATTCCCGCCGGCATTCCCTCCCAGCTCCTTCAGCGCCGCCCTGATATTTCCGCCGCCGAGCGCCAGATCGACGCCGCCAATGCGCAGATCGGCATCACCGAAGCCGCCTGGTATCCCAACCTCTCCCTTACCGGCACTGGAGGCCTGCTCAGCGGCCGCGCCGGCACATGGATTCAGGGCCCCAGCGAAATGTGGTCGCTCGGAGCCTCTGCCATGGAACTGCTCTTCGATGGCGGACGCCGTCGTGCCGTCACCCGGCAGGCCCGCGACTATTACCAGGAACAGACGGCCAATTATCGCCAGGTCGTCCTCAGCGCCTTCCAGGAAGTCGAAGACGATCTCTCCGCGCTGCGCATCCTCCGTCAGGAAGCCGCTGCCGACCAGCAGGCTGTCGCCTCGGCCCGCCGCTCCCTCGCCCTCAGCACCACCAGCTACAAAGGCGGTGTGGTCGACTATCTGCAGGTGCTCACCGCGCAGACAGCGCAGCTCAGCAGCGAACAGGCTCAGGCCGGCGTCGTCACACGCCGCTTCATCGCCAGCGTCGATCTCATCCGCGCCCTCGGCGGCGGATGGAACACCGGCAAGCTGCCCAAAATGTAACTGTTTTAGATCAGATCATCTTTAGTTCAGATCATCGCCGGCTGCGTGATGAACACCTGCGTCGCCTCGCCGCCGGTAATGCTGTAGATCGCAAAGCGGCGGTACGTCTTCCCCCGCAGTTCGAACAGCAGGTCGCCCCGCCCGTTGCCCTGCGCGTCCACCGGACCGATCAGCTTCATCCGCGGCATTAGGTCCAGATCGTTGATGCTGGCAACGTGCTGCAGCAGGATCTGCGGATTCCCGTAAAAATCCGGCTGCGCCACAATCGTCACATATCGTCCGCCGTACACCGGATCTTTCAGGCTCGTCCGCGCCGTCAGCACCATCGTCGCGCCGCCTCCCATGCTCAGCCCATACACCCGAAGCTGCTCGTCCTTGAGTACCGGAGCCTTCGGAGCCTCGGGCCTTTTCGCACTCGGCCGCGCTCCGCGTCGGCCCGCCTTCCGATCCTTCCCTCCGCTGGCCGCCTCAAGTTCCGCCTGCACCGCCGGAACCGTCGCCGCAATCGCCCTTTCTGCCACCAGTTCCAGATCCGCCTGCATCTTGGCCGCATCGTTCGGATTCGCCCACGAATACCCAAAAGTCTGCGTGCTGAGCGGCCCGGCTTCCGACACGGCAACCATCTGCTTCATGTCCGGCGGGAAACCCATCAGCGCCTCCGGCTTTTCCGCCTTCGGCTTGGAGCTTCCGTAGGACAGGAGAGGCCGGTTCGGATCGATGGCCACCCGCGGCGTCCGCGTCTCATCGTCCGACGACGGCTCACTCCCAAATCTCGGACGATTCGGATCGACAGCAATCCGGTTCGTCGGCGGTCCCGACTCATTGCGCCGATGCAGCGTTGGCCCCGAATCCTTCCCCGCTTTATTTCCCTTCGGCGTCCGGTCGTCCGCCGGAACATGCGCGAAGTGCGGCTCGCCCGGCTTGGAGCTCGTGTTCCCGTACCGCACCCGGTAGACGTCCGTAGCCGATGGCTTCTTCATCTGCGCCATCTCCGTCAATGGCGCCTGGAACTTGCCCACTCCCACCCACCCATACGTGGTTTGTTCAGCCCCGCTCAGGTTAAAGAAGCCCTCCGACCTGCCGTCGCGCTCCAGTTCGTACTGCGTACCTCCCTGCACCGCCAGAGGTGCCGGCTGCGCCAGATATAATCCCGCCGGCTCATAGTGCCTGCCGTCCCATACCGCAATCGGCACCAGACGGCTCGCCTTGATGTGTTTCAGCGTGCCCGTGTATTCCAGAACTGCCGTGGCGCGCAGACGCGGCCCGCTGTTCGCCTGGCTCGTGTTAATGCGCCCCGGATACTGCGCCCACACCGGCGCAGCGCATGCCAGCACCACGGCTCCGAAAATTCCGCTCCAAACCCGTGACATAATCCTCGCCGCTACGAAACAATCTTAACGGGCCACCCATTCACATTACATCTCAGCTGCCGCCGGAGGCATCTCCCATGCAAGTCAATGACAAAATCGCCGATTTCACCCTCCAGGACGACCAGGACCACACCGTCCACCTCAGCGACTACGCCGGAAAGCCTGTCGTTCTCTTCTTTTATCCCCGCGCAGATACCCCCGGCTGTACCATCGAAGCCTGCGGTTTCCGCGACCAGTTCAAAAAAATCCAGAACACCGGCGCTGTCGTCCTCGGCATCTCCCGCGACACCCCCAAAGCCCAGCGTAAGTTCCGCGAAAAGTACGACCTGCCCTACACCCTCCTTGCAGATGTAGACGAAACCGTCTGCAATCAGTTTGGCGTCATGAAGGAAAAGAACATGTACGGCAAAAAGGTCATGGGCATCGAACGCACCACCTTCCTCATCGGCCCCGACCAGCGCCTGCTCAAAACCTTCCCCAAAGTCAAACCCGAGGGCCACGCCGAAGAGGTGCTGGAAACACTCAGAGGCCTCCACGTAAAGTAGATGCCCCTGCCCGTCCTTCCCCGCGCCTTCTACCTCCGTCCGCCGGACGTGGTCGCGCGAGAGCTTCTCGGCAAGATTCTCGTCCGCCGGTACGAAGGCATCCGTCTCGCCGGCCGCATCGTGGAAGCCGAAGCCTACTTCGGCCTCAACGACCCCGCCGCTCACGCCTTCGCAGGCAAAACCCCGCGCAACGCCGTCCTCTTCGGTCCGCCAGGTTTTGCCTACGTCTACTTCATTTATGGCATGCACTTTTGCCTCAACATCTCCTGCGAACCTGAGGGCCAGGCTGGCTGCGTACTTCTCCGCGCCCTCGAACCCCTCGAAGGCATGGAAACGATGGCCGCCCTCCGCAAGCTCTCCTCCGGCGTCCATCCTCGCCTGCTCGCCTCCGGCCCCGGACGCCTCTGCCAGGCGCTCGGCATCACCCGCGAATCCC
>JAJZJJ010000066.1 GCA_021810175.1 Acidobacteriota bacterium
TTTGCCACCGCCACCGCTGCCATCGGGTGGGCGGGAGTGGAGTGGCTCCATCGCGGCAAGCCAACCGTTCTCGGCGCTATCTCCGGCGCCGTTGCCGGACTCGTTGCCATTACTCCGGCAGCCGGCTTCGTTCAGCCTATGTCTGCGTTTGTCATCGGTATCGTCGCTGGCGCCTTCTGCTATTTCATGGTGACTCGCGTCAAATCCTGGTTCGGCTACGACGATTCGCTCGATGCCTTCGGCGTCCATGGAGCGGGTGGCACCATCGGCGCCATCCTCACCGGCGTCTTTGCTTCCAGCGCGATCAATCCGATATTCAAGGACGCAAAAACCGGCGCCACTCTGCCTTCCGGCGTGATCGAAGGCAACTGGCACCAGCTCATCAATCAGTTTGTCGGTGTGGGCATTGCATGGGGCATCTCCATCGTTGGAACGCTGATCATTCTCAAGATCGTTGACCTTACGATTGGCCTGCGCGTCACGCCGGAGCAGGAAGTCGAAGGTCTCGACATCTCCCAGCACGGTGAAGAGGGTTATGACTTCGCGTCATAGCAGCCGCAATTCCGCTCACCTGATTTCGATATCGATCCATAACTGAGGACGGGATTATGCAAAAAATTGAAGCCATCATTCAGCCATCAAAGCTCGATGCGGTCAAGCAGGCTCTGCTGGACGCGGGTATCGAAGGTATGACGATCCTTGAGGCTCGCGGCCACGGCCGGCAGAAGGGGCATACGGAGTTCTATCGCGGCCACGAGTACAGCGTTGACCTGTTGCCCAAGATCAAGATCGAGGCGGTCGTCAGTGACGAACTCCTCGAAAAAGCCATAGCGGCCATTCTCTCCACCGCCCGTACCGGCAAAATCGGAGACGGGAAAATCTTTGTCTCTCACATTGACCAGGCCGTTCGAATCCGCAATGAAGAACGAGGTACGGCGGCTATTTGATCTGCGCACTCCCGATGACGGCAGGCGAGCCTGCCGTCATCGGATTCTTCTCCCGTCCGCAAAGGGCGGCTTTGCCTGAGGCAGCGCATCGATGCGCATTAGTCCATGCTGCCGCGTGGCGGAGCCACTCGGCCGTTGTGGATCTCGCCTGCCATCGTCTCATCCTCGTAACACCACACCCAGTGTTCTCCACGCTCGATGGATCGCACCAGCGGATGCGCTGTTGCCCTGAAATGCCGCGTCGCATGCTTGTTCTTCGACGAGTCGCAGCACCCCACGTGTCCGCATTCCAGGCAAAGCCGCAGATGAACCCAGCTGTCGCCGGTCTTCACGCAGTCTTCGCATACATGCTTGTCTGTCGATGTGATCCTGATCTGGTTCAGATGAGTGCAACGAGACGGCATGGCGTCCCCTCCTCAGCTTTCAGGTTAGCTCCCGTTGTGCCCGCGCTGCACCTTCCGAATTAGCATGGCAACTGTCGCGGCTGTCCTCATCGTGTCCGCTGGGGAGACAATAGTGTCCATGAAAGTTCAGCACAGCGGCACTCAGCCATCCCGCAGAGGTCCGGCGGAATACTTCACCGGGTCCGTTCGCATCGACCCGCTCTTTGAAGCACCCGATCCGGCCCGCACCGCCGGTGCCATCGTCACCTTCGAGCCTGGCGCGCGCACCGCCTGGCACACCCACCCCCTCGGCCAGACGCTCATCGTCACCTCTGGCAGTGGCCGGGTGCAGCGCTGGGGCGGCCCTGTCGAGGAAATTCATCCCGGCGACGTGGTCTGGTTTCCGCCGGGAGAAAAGCATTGGCACGGTGCCGCGCCCACCACCGCCATGACCCACATCGCCATTCAGGAAAGGCTGGACGGCAAAACCGTCGACTGGCTCGAACACGTCACGGACGAGCAATACCAATCGTAGCTTCGGCAGACGCCAGGCATACGCATTCAAAAATGGATGGCATTGGTTCCCACCAAACGCCATCCATCCCCGCGCCCAGTTTCAGGCCTGCTCCGTAAACATCCCGCAGATTCCCGCCACTCCCCGCCGAAACTCCGCCTCTTCCGCCAGCAGACTCACCACCAGCCATCCGCTGCCGCCAAAGCCGAAGAAGTATCCCGGGTGCACGCTCACTCCGCGCTCCACCAGTTGCACCGCCAGATCCTCATCGCTGTCCAGCGCCGGTACACGCAGCACAGCGTACCACCCCGCCTCCACGCGCAGCCGAGTCACCGCCGGTGTTCCAGTCAGCACCGCATCCAGCGTTCGCAGATTCGCCGCCGTCCGCTGCCGAATTTGCTCCTGCAAATCGCCACTCGCCGCCAGCCACGCCGGCAGAGCGCACTGCACCGGAGCGTTCATCGACAGAAATGTATCCGCCACCACTTCCAGCCGATCCAGCGCCTCGCGCCGCTCCTGCTCCGGCCCCAGCACGCAGGCCCACGCCGCTTTCATCTGCGGCAGCCCGGCAATCTTGCTGATCCCGCTTAGCACAAAGGTCAGTGCGGCGTGATCGCCGGTCGCAAAGCTCTTCGAGGCGTCTTCTCCGGCTGCCGTGCGTTCACCCTCCGAGCAGGCATAGTCGAGGAAGACCTCGTCCACCACCAGCGCCAGGCCATGTTCCGCGCAGATCGCCTCCAGTTCGCGCCGCTCGTGCGTGAAGTGCCCGGTCGGATTATTCGGATGCACCACCGCAATCGCCCGCGTCTGCGGCGTGATCCGCTCCCGCAGCCCCGCCAGATCGATCTGCCAGCCATGGTCGTAAAGCAGCGGATACGGCGTCAGCCGCACGTCATCAATCTGCGCCAGAAAATCGAACAGCGGATAGCTCGGTTGCGCGATCAGAACCTCGTCGCCCGCATTGCACAGGAGCCGGAACACCCAGCTATAGGCCTCGCTGGTGCTGGTCGTCAGAAACACCTGCTCCGGTTCAACGTCCGCGCCTCGTTCCGCGTAATACCGGCACACCGCTTCACGCGCGCGCAGCATTCCCCGCGGGTCCGGATCGTAGACCATTGCCCCCCGATCTCCGAGCGCCGCCAGAATCGCCGCCTCGTCGTACCGGAAACCGCATTGTGTCGGATTCGAAGCCGTCAGGTCGGCGATGGCTAGCCCCGCCGCCCGCCGCTCGCGCAGTGCGCGCGCCAGCCGCGTCTCCCGCACATCCCACTGTGTCCGAGCCGAAAAATGCACGTCCTCATCTTTTCACACCCGCATGTGCTGGTTCTGCCCAGCCGAGTGATACATTGGGCCATGCAAAATTCCGCCGGCAAGGTGCTCCGCGCGTGGGCCAACTACGATCAGTAAACAGGGCCCGCACCCTGTACCCTGTAATCAATGTCCATTCAGGCCGCGATCTTCGATTACGGAATGGTCCTCTGCCAGCAGGACCCGGAACACCACACCGCGCTCATCCGCCTCTCCGGCCTCGACCGCGCCGCTTTTGAGCGCCACTACTGGAGGTACCGGCACACCTACGACCTGGGCCAGCTCGATGGAGTCGGTTTCTGGCGGAAGTTCGCTTCCGATGCGGGGCTCCAGTTCACTCCCGATCAGATTCAGTCGCTCATCGAACACGACACCCTGATGTGGTCCCACCTCAGCCCGCCCATGATCGCCTGGGTCGCTGCTCTCCAGCGGGCCGGCCTCCGCACCGCCATTCTCTCCAACATGGTTCCGGACCTGCTCCGCCACATGCTCACCAGCCCTGATTTCGCCTGGCTCTCCGGCTTCACCCACAACACCTGGTCATGCGAACTCGGCATCGCCAAGCCCGACCCCGCTATCTATCTGCATACCTGTGAAAAGCTCCAGGTCCGGCCGGAAGAAACCCTCTTCATCGACGACAAGCCCGAGAATATCGCCGCCGCCGAAGCCCTCGGTCTTACCGGTGTTCTCTTCACGGATGCCGCGCAGCTCCGCCGCGATCTCGCAGCGCGCAAGCTGCTGCAGAACTATCCCCAGCCCGGCGAAGCCGTCGCTGGCGCCGAACCAACATTGTCCCGGTAAGACTCGAAGCGCGGCCTGCGCCTATTCAGCGGACGCTTTTGTGGCAAGGCCGCGCTCGCCATCCGCCAGCGATATCGGCACCTGCTCCACAATCTCCACGCTGAAGCCCTGCAGCGCCGGCACATGCGTCGGCGTATTGCTCATCAGCCGGATGCGATGAATCCCCAGATCCGCCAGGATCTGGCCGCCAAGCCCGACCTCGCGCAGAATCCGCTGCCGCCTTTCCTCATGCCGCTCCCGCGCCCGTGCTTCGCGATGGAAGAGAATTCGTCCCACTTCGCCAACGCCCGCTGGCTCGATCTCGAATCCCCGGCTCGCGTTGTGCAGGTAGATCAGCGCGCCCCGCCCAGCCTCGGCAATCGTCTTCAAACTCTGCCGCATCGTCCGCTGGCATTCGCACAGCGTCGTCCCAAATGCGTCGCCCGCCAGGCAGTGCGAATGCACCCGCACCAGCACCGGCTCCTCGCCGGACACATCGCCCTTCACCAGCGCCACATGGCTTTCTCCGCCGTGCACTTCGCTCTCATAGGCAATCATCCGAAACTCGCCAAATTCCGTCGGGACCGGACTCTCCGCCACCCGCACAATGTAGCGTTCGTGCTGCAGCCTGTAGCGGATCAGCTCCGCCACCGTCAGCATCTTCAGCCCATGCTTTTCGCAGAACCCCATCAGGTCCGGCACCCGCGCCATGGTGCCGTCATCCTTCATGATTTCGCAGATCACGCCCGCCGGAATCAGTCCCGCCAGCCGCGCCAGATCCACCGATGCCTCGGTCTGGCCGGCCCGAACCAGCACGCCGCCCTTCCGGGCCCGCAGCGGAAACACATGCCCCGGTCGCGCCAGATCGTGCGCCGTCGACCGCGGATCGATCGCCACCTTAATGGTGTGTGCCCGGTCGTAGGCGGAAATCCCGGTCGTCACGCCCTCGCGCGCCTCAACCGTTTCCGTAAACGCCGTCCCAAACCGCGACGAATTCTCCTGCGTCATCGGCCCCAGCCGCAGATAATCCGCCCGCTCCTCGGTCAGCGTCAGGCACACCAGCCCCCGCCCGTGCTTCGCCATAAAATTGATGGCCTCAGGCGTAACGTACTCCGCCGCCAGCGTCAGATCGCCTTCGTTCTCGCGATCCTCGTCGTCCACCACCACAATCATTCGCCCGGCTTTGATCTCTTCCAGCGCGCCGGCCACGTCCGTCATGGGACCCGTCTCGTTCATAGCCTTATTCTCCGCTAATTCGACGGTCTTATCACCCTCAAACGCTCCATCCGGCTCCCCACCCGTAACCGCCACTCCGTCCCGCGTTCTCGCTCAGCCGTTGGCAGGAAGCCCCACGGCCCTCAACCCCGCATTCTTGACGCCGGCACGGCTGTCTGATCTACTCTCCCTAGAACATGCCTTTCTTCCGCTCCATTGCGACAGTTGTCACCAGCCTCGCTGGTGCCGTTGTCATTCCCGGTATTCGAATTAGCCGTCACAACCTGCGTGCGGGAACCGGAGCCTGAAGAGAAGGATCGAAGAAGCATCAATTTTCTGGCCACCACCCGCAAGCGCGGCTGGTGGCTTTTCACATTCTGGCCGCCAATTCCGCGCGAATCCTGCTCCTGCCGCATTGCTGGAGCGCTGCCCGAATCGGCTCACTCACACCCTCGGCATCACCAGATAAGGCGAAAATTGCAATGACCACCCAAACGAGCACCCAACCGACCCAACGGCCGCGCAGAGCGGAACTCTTTGACACCAGCTTCCGCGATGGCCTGCAGCAGCCAAATCTGGAAATATCGGTGCCGAATGCCATCTCCCTGCTGCAGCGAATGTCGGCCTTTGGCGTGGGCTACGCCGAGATTGGATTCGCCGGAGCCTATGAATTTGTCAGCAAGCTCACTCCGGCTCTGGAGAACGTCGACACCGGAAGTATGAAGCTGGCCCTCTTCGGTCGTACCCGCGGACCTGCCGCCCAGGTGAAGGATTGGCCCGACGTTCAGTTCATGATCCGGCACCGCCAGCGGATTCCGGTGGCCGTCATCGTCGTCAAGTCGCGCCTGCTCGATATCGAGCGATCCCTGGAGACCACTCCGGACGAAAACCTGCGCATGGCCTATGACACCGTCGCCTGCCTGCAGGACCACGGCCTCGAAGTCATTGTCGATCTGGAGCATGCCATGGATGCCGCCTGCGGCCGGCGCGAATATGGCAATCCCTGCGACGCCGACTACCGCGCGCGCACCCTCGATTACTTCCAGCAGCTTGCCGCTCAGTGTGTCAGCCAGGGTGCCAGCCGCATCGTGGTGTGCGACACCACAGGCGGAGCCGATCCCGAAGAGGTCCGGGACGTAATCGCCGGTCTGGTGCGCGATTACCCCGGCGCCGCCTTCGGATTCCATGGGCATACGGACCGCGGCTTCGGCGTCGCCAATGCCCGTGCCGCCGTTCTGGCGGGAGCCGTGCAGGTTCAGGGCACCATCATCGGCACCGGCGAGCGATGCGGCAACGTAAACCTCAGCACCGTCGTCGGCAGTATGCAGCTGCGCGGCGAGGCGGATTTCGTCTCCGCCGAGGCATTGCGCGGTCTGGTCAGCCTGGCGCATTCCGCTTACGCGGCCTTTTCTCTCGATGTGCCGCACGGCGCGCCCGTGGTCGGTACCGGCGCCTTCGGAACGTGGGCCGGCATGCATGGCTCCAGCGAACGCAAAAATCCCGGGGCTTATCTCTGGTGCGATCCGGCGCGTGTCGGAGCCAGCCCCGTCATCGGCGTCAACGCACAGTCCGGCAAGGCCAACGTTGTCCTGCTGTCGGAAACTCTGGGAGTTCCTCTCACTGCGACGCAGGCCCAAACCCTGATCGAGACCAACCGCGCCATGATAGAAGGCGGCGGATTCACCGCCAGCGAAGTCTCCTTCCGCCTGGCCTGTCTGCGCGTGCTGAAGACGGTGCCCGACCTCTTTACCGTCCGCACCTGGCGTGTATTCGACGAATCGGATGAAGCCAACAATCGCTTTGTGCAGGCGTTCATGTCCCTGGGCATCGGTGAATCCGCTATTCGGACCACCCGCGCCGAAGGCGAGGGCCCGGTGGACGCGCTGACGCGAGCCATGCGCCATGAACTGGAAAAGTGGTACCCGGAACTTCAGTTGATGAAGCTGGGCCGCTTCAGCGTGACGGCCATCGACGTCTCCGCCCACGATTCAGCCGCCTACGTGCGCGTGACAGTTAGCTTTCATGCCGAGGGACACGAGCCGTGGATCACCGCCGGCGTCAGCAGCGATCTCAACCAGGCCGCGCTCATGGCCATCGTCGACGGCTTCCATTACTGGATTCTCAACCGCTCCGGCCAATACCGTGTCGAGGAATCAGCCCGCCAGCCCGTCGTACTCTGAACCCGTCGAGTCGTCCATGCAGCGGACGCGCCAATAGAAGGGGAGCCAGGCAGTTGGCGATTCCGCCACCCAAAACGGCTGCTTTCAGGGGTTGTTACGGCTTCCGGGAGGCCACATTGTTCTTCCCGTCCACCAGAACCACCGTGGGCTGATAGCCGCGAGCTTTATCCTCTTCGGTCCAGCAGAACGTAGCGACGATCACCACGTCGCCCGGCTGCGCCAGCCGTGCGGCCGCGCCGTTCACGCAGATTTCGCGGGTTCCCCGCGCAAGAGGCAGCGCGTAGGTCTCGAAGCGGCTGGCATTGTTCACGTTCCACACGTGAACCGCCTCAAAAGGCAAAATACCCGCCGCATCCAGAAGATCCTCATCGATCCCGATACTGCCTTCATAGTGCAGGTCGGACATGGTGACGGTGGCCCGGTGGATCTTGCTTTTCATCAGCTTGATGAGCATGAAAACACTCGCTTCCTGGTCGCCGCCTGTCGGACTGGCCGGGTCGGCGCCATTTACTAGTCTCTCATGCGGAGCGGGCAGGTAGAGCGATCCAGACTTCCCGGCGAAGAGAGAACGCGGCGATCTGGGGGTTGTACGGAGGTGCGGGTAAATTACCGGTCGGTTCCGGGTGGCGTGCAATCGCCGCTGATCACTCCTCTGAGCGAAACCGAATGATGCGGCGGCGATCCCGCTTCGACGGCCGGCCGGGAGGCGCCGGCGCATACAGGAGCCCCGCTTTGCGCTCCTCCGCTACCCGCTGTCGGGCTTCGCGGCTGGCGTCGGTCTCGCGATAAAGCGCCTGGGCCACCGACGCCGGTCCGCGAATTTCGCTCAGAGCCAGCACTTCCACTTCGTAATCGGCGCCTTCCGTTTTGATGGACAGCAAATCGCCGGCGCGCACCTCGCGCGAAGGGCGGGCAAGCTGCTGGTTCGACTGAATGCGCCCCAGATCGCACGCCCGGCCCGCCATCGAACGCGTTTTGAAGAAGCGGGCGGCCCACAGCCATTTGTCAATCCGCATACCGACAGATTAATGCGCGATGGCCCCTCAAAGGCGCGCGTCGCCCAGCGGCTCGTGTTTCGCGGCTCCCATTCCATATCGGCGTCATAGCTGATCGGAGCAGTCGAGGAACTCCTTTACCCTGGCAGCCACAGCATGACAAGCGTTACGCCGGTAAGGTTACGGTGGCGTGGAACCTGTATCGACAACACTACATCTTGTGGCGGTCGCGATCCGCTTGCCCAGGAAATGAGGGTTTCCCTCCGACAATTGTCATTCCGGAGCAAAATTTGACGATTTCTGCAAGCCCCAGTGAATTTTCCACTTCCGGCGGGGAACCACCTCGGCTAACATGAGGGTGGTCAGAAGTGGAACAAAGTGGAGCACAACCACTGAAGATCGCCGAATCCGAGGATAGCACCGCACAAAAAAGCAAGCCAACAGGAATTCGGCAGGGACCCAGGTAGGAACGGCAATGTTTCGCGGCAATCATCCAGCTCGGGTTGACGAAAAGGGGCGGCTCAAGCTGCCGGCGGAATTCAAGCGCCAGATCGACGAGCAGTATGGCGCCCAGTTCTACATCACCAGTAAGGATGGGAAAGTCGCCGAAATTCACCCACTCCAGGAGTGGGAAAAGTTCGAGCAGAAGCTGGCGGCCATTCCGAATTTCAACCCCGCGAAGAAGAAGCTGCTGGACCGCCTGAACTACTACGGCCAGATGGCGGAGATCGATGCTCAGGGCCGCGTGTTGCTGCCGCAGATTCTGCGGGAGTCGGCCAAAGTAGTTGGCGATGTTGTGGTTTTTGGAATGCAGACGTACCTGGAGGTCGCGAACCATGAGGCCTTCAAACAGAACATGGAACAGAATCCGCTGACGCCCGAAGACGAGCAGATGCTGGCGAGTTTTGGTTTGTAACCTTAAGTCCCCCGAGGGGGAGCACATGCCGGAGCCGATGGAACAAAGCACCAGACATGTGCCGGTTCTTTTACAACCTGCGATCCGATACCTGAACGTCCAGCCTGGCGGAACGTATATCGACGCCACGCTGGGATTCGCCGGCCACGCCCGTGAGATCGCACGGCGTCTCGGACCCGAAGGGCGGCTGATCGGTTTCGACCGCGACCCCGAGGCTCTGGCGCTGGCGCGCAAGCGTCTGGAGTCGCTCCGCGAAGAGCTCGGCGGGGATATGCCGGCTGTGGAACTGCACGACGTTGAGTTTTCCCGCGCCGCCGACGAATTGGGCGG
>JAJZJJ010000067.1 GCA_021810175.1 Acidobacteriota bacterium
CGCGGCCAGTCCCTTCAGCAAACGCCTCCAGGCCACCGCCAGCCGCCGATACCGCGGCCACGACCGATCGGAAATCCGCGCATTCACCACCACCACCGGAACACCCGCTCGCCGGCACTCCACCAGCATTCGCGGCCAGAATTCCGTCTCCACCAGAACCAGCATGGACGGGCGCAGCATCCGAAACCAGCGGCGAACCGCCCACGCAAAGTCCAGCGGAAAATAGAAAACCCGCTCCGCCCCAAATCGCTCGCGGGCCAGGCGTTGTCCGGTCCGCGTCGTCGTGGAGATAACCACCCGAGCCTCCAGCTGCTCCGTCAGCTCCTCAATCAGCCGCGCCGCGCCCAGCACTTCCCCCACCGAAACCGCATGCACCCAGACCACCCGCTCGCGGGAAACACTCCGGCGGATGCGCCCAGGTATCCAGCCCAGCCGTTCCGCCAGCCCTTCGCGATACTTTCCCGAGGTGGCCATCCGGAAAATCCACCACGGCGACCCGACGAGCAGAATTAGCAAAAGCGCCAAACTGTATAAAATCAACACCGCTTACCACTCTCGCTTTCCCGCTGTCATAAGGCAAGATCATAATGGTGACCATGCGTAACCGCCCGATTTCCCTGCTGGCGCGTGCCGGCCGGTTCTTCATCCCTGCCCTGCTCGTCGCCGCGGCCATGCCGGCCTTTGCACGAAGAGAGCCGCCCCGCGCCAAACCGGCCACCAGCTATCCCGACGTGGACGTGCACCCGAAGGACCACGTCGCCATCGCCGCCATCCCCTACACCACCGGCGAACAATGCAAAATCTTCCGCATCGACTACCTGAAATATGGATTCATGCCCATCCGCATCATCGTCACCAACCTCGGCGACCGGCCAATTTCCCTGAAGGACGCGCGCATTTACCTCTACGACGCATCCGGCGACCGCATCGAGGCAGCTCACACGATCGACGTGGACCGCCAGCTCCCCGGCCCCCGTCCCCCGGGCGTGGGCATGGGCATTCCCATCGGCCCTGTCTGGGTCCATCGCAAGCCCAAAACCAAAGACAACAAAGTCGAGCAGGACTTCAATCAGTTCGAATACGACACCCTCGTCGTGGAACCGCACGCCACCCACGCCGGCTTCCTCTTCTACGACATCAGCGGGCTCGGCAACCATCCCCTGCGCGGCTCAAAGCTCGTCTTCAGCGAACTGCGCAATGCCGAAGGTCACCAGCTCTGGGACTTCACCATCCACTTCGACAAGTATCTCGCCGCACAGCACTAATCGGCTCCGTCTGCGGTGGCGGAGAAGCCGTCTGCGCTAAACGCCCTTCTTCTGCGGCTCCCAGATGAACTTGTGAATCTGCAGGCTCAGACGCGCCGGCAGCCCGTCGGCCAGCATCCACTCCACCAGTTCGCGCGGATCCAGCACCGCATTCTCGGCCGTGCGCTCCGGAACAGGCGTTTTCGAAAACGCCGGCGAAAGCAGAATCTGTCCCGCCCGCATCTCCAGCCTGTGCTCGCGAATAAAGGCCCGCGCAAATTCGTAATCCGCACGGTTCGAAATCACAAATTTCACCTCGTCGCCCGAGGTAAGCGACTCCAGGTTCGACATCCGAAAAGTCCCCGATTCCCCTGAAGCCGGGCACTTCACATCCACAATCTTATGAACCGCGGCCGGGACCCCGGCCACCGGACGTTCGCCGCTCGTCTCGATCATCAGCTCGTATCCGACGTTCAGCAGCCGCTCCATCAGCGGAATCAGCTCCCGCTCCTGCAGCAGCGGCTCGCCGCCCGTGAACTCGATCAGCCGCACCGGGGCCAGCTTCTCGATCTCCGCCACCACTTCGTCCTCGGTAGCCTTGTACCCACCCGAAAAGGTGTATTCCGAATCGCACCACGAGCACCGCAGGTTGCATCCCGCCAGCCGCACAAAAATGCACGGCTGCCCGGCGAAACTCGATTCGCCCTGCACCGATTTGTAGATTTCAATGAGATACACGAACAGTTACTCGTAATACGTCGCAGTGGTGGTGTCGGTTTCGTAAATCGTGCAGTCCTTCACGCGCACGCGCCCACTCGTCATATCGCTCAGCTGGCGGTTCGTCTCCTGGTAAAAATATCGTGCCAGGTTCTCCGCCGACGGATTGATCGTGGTGAATGGCTCCAGGTCGTTCAGCATCTGGTGGTCGATCCGGTCGATCACCGGACGCATCACCTGCTTCAGATCGCGGAAATCCAGCAGCAGCCCCGCCGCGTCCAGTTCGCTGCCGCACAGCGTAATCCGGACCTTGTAATTATGGCCGTGCGGATTCTCGCACTTCCCCTTGTAATTGCGAAGGTAGTGACCCGAAGAAAACCCGCGTTCTACAGTGAGTTCGAACATAGATTGCAAAGACTCTCAGTGAGAAAAATGCCCAGTCCCTATTCTAGCGGTTGCCGCAACCGAACCTCGAATTTCGCCCGAAATGGCATCCGCCGATAGCCCCAAAACCCTCCAGCCATCCTGCCTGGCCCCGCTCATTCCGCTTCCGCCCCGGATTCATCCCCAAAGAAGCGCTCCACCTCGGCGATATCTCTCGTAATCCGGTAAGGTGGCAGGCTTTCGATGAACACCCTCCCGTAGCGCTGCCGCTCCATCCTCGGATCCAGCAGCATCAGTACCCCGCGGTCGTTCAGCGACCGGATCAGCCGCCCAAATCCCTGCTTCAGCGCGATCACCGCCGAAGGAACCTGGTAATCGAAGAAAGGCTTGCCCCCGGCGTCCTCAATGGCGCGCATCCGCGCCTGCACCACCGGGTCGCTCGGCACCGCAAAAGGCAGCCGGTCCACGATCACGCAGCTCAGCGCATCGCCCTGTACATCCACCCCTTGCCAGAAGCTCGACGTCCCGAACAAAACCGCGTTCGGCGTCGCCCGGAACTCCTCCAGCAGAGCCTTGCGTGGCGCTGTTCCCTGCAGCAGCAGCGGATAGCCGACCTCGCACAGCAGCCGGTCGTGCAGCTCCCGCATCTGCTGATAGCTCGTGAACAGGCAAAACGCCCGCCCGCGCGTAATCTCCAGCATCCGCCGGATGCGCACCGTAGCCTCGTCCTGGAAATTCGGCTCACGCGGATCCGGCATCCCCGGCGGCAGATACAGCAGCGCCTGACGCCCGTACTGAAAATGCGAGGGCACCACCAGCTCCCGCGATTCGTCCAGCCCCAGCCGCTTCCGGATATGCGAGAACCCTCCCTGCACCGTCAGCGTCGCCGAGGTCAAAACCACGCTGGGATAATTCTCAAACAGCAACTCCCGCAGCAATCCCGAAACGTCAATCGGCGTGGCCTGCAGATGCGTGCTCATCTGCCGTCCGCCGCGCCGCTCCAGCCAGAACACCGTGTTCCGATCCTCCGATTCCATCAGGAACTTCAGCTGCTCGCGAACCATCCCCGTGCGTCGCCGCAGCGATGGCGCCTCCTCGGCATTCGCCAGCCGTCCCAGCTCACCTTCCATCCGGTGCAGCGCGTTCAGCAGACTCAGATACAGGTCTCCCTGCGATTCGAGAAACTCCTCCCGATTCGTGAACGGCATGCGGCTGTCCCCGGGCCGCGAAGATTCGGCCGCACGCAGCGGCAGCGCGCCAAAAAACATCCGCGCCCGCTCGCGGATCAGCTGACCGGCGGTCACCACCTCCGACTTCAGCTCCCCGCGCGCCCGCAGCAGCGTCTCCACATCCCGCGCCAGCTCCTCAAACTTCAGATTGCTGAGGCTGATGCCAAAGTAGCTCGAAGCCACATCCTCCAGCTCATGCGCCTCGTCGAAAATCACAATCCCGGCCTCCGGCAGCACCCCCGCATCCGGAGCACCGCCCGCCTGCTGACGAACCGCCATATCCGCGAAAAACAGATGGTGGTTCACGATCACAATGTCGCTCTCGGCCGCCCGGCGACGCATCTCCGTGACAAAACACCGGCCATAATCCGGACACGTCTGCCCCAGGCACGCCTCGCTCCGCGCATCCAGTTTCGCCCAGACCAGACTGGCCTCCGGCAGATCGTCAATTTCCGCCCGATCCCCGGTTTCCGTCGTCTTTTCCCACTCAGCAATCGCCTGGTACTGCTCAATCTCCTCCAGCCCATTCAGAATCGGCTGGCTCCGCAGCGCGAACAGCTTGTGGCGGCACACGTAATTCGCCCGCCCCTTCATATAGCAGACCCGCAGCGGCCCCAGCAGCGACTCCAGAAACGGGACATCCTTGAAAAAGAGCTGTTCCTGCAGATTCTTGGTGCCAGTGGAAACAATCACTCGCCGCCCCGTTGCGGCACACGCGCGCAGCGCCGGCAGCAGGTAGGCCAGCGTCTTGCCCGTTCCGGTGCCCGCTTCCACGATCAGGTGCCGATTGTCCGAGAACGCCCGTTCCACCGCCTGGGCCATTTCCATCTGGCCCCGCCGGAACTCCCACGCCATACCGGACCGCGCAAGCAAGCCACCCGGCGCAAAGAACTCGTGCAGCGAGGGCAGCGAAGACGCGATCTGTGAATCGGAAGACACCTTGCCTTCCAGCATAGCTGGTCGGCAACTCGCCACGGCTTCCCGCAACGCCCCTGCCCGTCGCCGGTCACCCCCGGCCATCAGAGCCGAAACTGCGACACAATTCCCCGCAGCTGTTCAGCCGAACTGCGCAGCACTGCCCCCGTCGTAGCCACATCCGTCGAGCATCCCAGCGAATTGGCCGCCAGCTCCGATACCCGCGCCGCGCTCGCATCGATCTGCCGGCTCTCCGCGGACTGCTCCGCGGCAGCGGCGGCAATCTCCCCGGCCAGCCCCTCCGCCCGCTTCGTCCTTTCCTCAATCGAAACCAGCATCTGCCGCGCCTGCTCGGAACGGCTCCTGGTCTCCTCCGCGTTCGCCCGGCTCGCAGCCACCGCTCCCAGCGTGGCCCCTGTCTCCCGCCGGACCGCCGCGATCATGCCGTCGATCTGCTCCGTGGACGCGCGGGTGCTCTCTGCCAGCCGCCGTACTTCGCCGGCTACCACCGCAAAACCCCGGCCCTGTTCTCCCGCGCGCGCCGCCTCGATCGCCGCATTCAGCGCGATCAGATTCGTATTCGCGGAGACCTGCCGAATCAACAGAACCGCCTTCCCAATCTCCTGCGTGCGAGCCTCCAGCCCCCGCAGGAGCGTCTCAATCTCCCCAATCGACCTCGCCAGTTCCGCGGTGGAAGAAGCAGCGGCCGCTACCGCCCGGCCTCCGGCGGCTGCCGACTCCGCCGATTCCCGGCTCGCCTCGGCAGCTGCCGCCGACGACAGCGCAATGGCCGCGCTCTGATCGCTCAGCCGCCGCGTCGCCAGCAGAACCTCTTCCGCCAGCGCGCTCTGCGCACGGCAGTTGTCTGACGCGCTGGCCGTCTTGTCGCTCAGGCTCGTCGATGCTCCATGCAGCACCTCCGCCGACCCCAGCACCTCACCCAGTACCTGCCGCAGATGCGCGATCGTGCCATTCAGAGCCTTCCCCATGCACCCCGCCTCATCGGCGGACTCCACCCGCGCCTTCGCGGTCAGATCTCGCTCCGCCAGCCGGTGCAGCACCCCCGATGCGTCCACAATGGGCCGCGTGATCAAATGCGTCAGCCGCCACGCCATCAGCAGATCCAGCCCCACAATCGACGCCAGCAGAGAAACCACAGCCCCGCCCCGCGCCCCCTCCAGACAAACCAGCCCCAACGCCACCGTGAACAGGCACGACCATCCAAAGGACAGGTACAGCTTCTTCCTCAGCGACAGGTCTCCAAACCACTCCAGACACGCCTTCCACAGCCCAGCCATGCGGGCCTCCACGTTGCGGGATTCACCTGCGTGGTCCTTATCGGCCATCGCGCCCCAATTGGTGAGAACGCGCCCTAAACCTGTTGTCTCCGGGGTAACCTCGTCTCCTTGCGGACACGCAAAAAAGCCGCGGTCTCGACCGCGGCTTTCCCTGGATGACTGCTCCAAAACCTAGTTCTGTGGCTTCTTCCCGCTCTGGCTTTGTCCCGACCCGCTCTGCTTCGCCTGCTTCTTGTAAATCGACACCTGCGGAGCCGGCGGATCCAGCTTCACCGTGATCGACTTGGTCGCCTTCGGAAGGTCGAAGATCTTTCCGTATGTCTGGAAACCCGGCGCAAGCACCTGCAACAGCAGCCGGCTGCCAATGGGGATTAGGTTGAGCTTGGCCACCCCCTTCTCATTCGTCTTCAGCTCCATGTTGCCCCACGGCTTGTTCTCCGTGTTGACCGGCTGAAAAACCACTGCGGCATTGTTCACCGGCTGGCTGTCCCAGCTCCTGATCACCTTCACGGTGATCGTGCAGGTCGGCGGTGGCGGCTTATATCTGCCCCGGTGTCTCCAGCCTCTGCCCCAGGCCGTTGGCACCACAAGCATCACCGCCAAAAGCAGCGGCAAACTGCGTCGAATGCTGGCGCGCGTCATACCGCTCATTCTAGAGCATCCCAACGGCAGGCGGAATAGTTTGCCCGTCTGCCCTGAGAACTTTTCCCCACGCAGCGGAGTCTAATCGCAGTGTCAGAGCAGCAGGGCGCCTTCGCCCGCGCACCGCAAGTTCCGGGTCGGAAAGGACTAAGCTAAACGTAAGCCCATACCGTCATGCCCTGCCTTCCCTGCATCTTCCGGCATCGCAAGCTCCAGGCTGCTCCGGATCGCCCGCGCCTTTGTTCCGCTCCTTTCGCCGCCCTCTGTCTGTCTGGATTGCTTGCGGCAGGCTTGCCCGCTTCGGCCTCCGCTCAAGCCGCCTCATCCGTTCCCAATGCCGACGCAATCGTTCGCCAGGCCGTCGCCAATCGCCTTGCATCCGACGCCCTCTGGCGTCCCATGCGCTTCGTCTTCCATAAGAAGGACCAAAGCGTCGATCTCACACAACAAATCATTCAAACCCGCCAGGGCGACGTAGCCCTGATGATCCTCGTCAACGGCAAGCCACTCGGCCCAAAGGCCCGCCAGGCGCAGATCGCCCGCCTGGACAACCTCGCGGCGCATCCGTCGCTGCAGGAACATCGCCTCAAAAGCGAACAGGCCGACCAAACCCGCATCGATACCCTGCTCAGGCTCCTGCCCACCGCATTCCTCTACCGCTACCAGGCCACAGTGCCCTGCAACGTCACAGAGTTTCCGCAAATCTCCATTCCCCACCCGGCCCGGCAGACCCTCGAGCCTGCACACGATCTCGTAACCACCCCTTCCACCTGCTATCGCATCGGCTTCGCCCCGAATCCGGATTTCGACCCTCCCAACCTCGAATCCAGGGTCTTTCAGGGTATGGCGGGAGAAGTCTGGATTGAGACCTCGAATGTCCGCCTCTTCCGCCTCGACGCCCACCTCCAGCGCGATGTCACCTTCGGATGGGGAATCATCGGACGTCTCAACCAGGGCGGAACCGTCTCCCTCCAGCAGAATGAACTGGCCCCCCATCTGTGGGAACTCACCCAACTAAGGATGAATCTGACCGGTAAGGCGCTCCTCTTCAAATCGCTGCGCTTCCGCATCGATGAAGAAATGTCTGATTTTCAGCCTGTCCCTCCCAACCTCAATTACAAAGAGGCAATCCGAATACTCAAGGCGGAAGCACGCTAAATCGTTAATGGAAGAAAGCCATCACATCGCGATGTTCGATCCCCCGCAAGGGGGCAAACCATCCGGTCGGATACGGCATGTTCGATGGACCGTCGTCGTAATCAATCTGCTGATCGTCGCAGTGCTCTCCGTCATGTTGTCTGAGAAATACCTCGTCGAGGCGAAAGACGCGCGAGCACTCGGAAACGCCGGACCAGCCCTCCTTCAGTTCGCTCACACCCACTTCGGCGCATTCATCATGATTGCTGTCTTCCTGCTCGGCATCATCCTCGAACTGACTGCCACGCGAGCCGCTCTTCTCATCAACCTCGGCCTCCCCTGTGCTCTGCTCGCCCTCGTCCTCTTCAACACCTCTTCGGAATGGCACAGCGCGCCGCAGCAGGCCAAGATCACCCTTTTCCTCACCGCCATCCCGCTCCTTATCCTGACCGTCATTTACCTCATCGTTTACAGACAGGACTTTCGATCGCTGCGCCGATAATCGGATAACCAGACTCCACGCGAACTGTCCTCCAAAAACAAAGAGCGCCCGCCGTAGCGGACGCTCTCTGAAGTGGTTCGGTCAGGCTTAGCTGGCGGTCAGTTCGGCGGCAATCTTCTCGGTAACGAAAGCCTCGATCGTATCCCCAACCTTGATGTCGTTCGTGTTGATGCCTACACCGCATTCCATGCCGTTCGTCACTTCGCGGACATCGTCCTTGAAGCGCTTCAGCGATGACAGGCGGCCCTTATACACCGGTTCGCCATCACGCATCAGCCGTATCTCCGAGTCGCGGCGCAGAACACCATCCAGAACGCGGCACCCTGCAATCGTGCCCACCTTCGGAATCCGGAACACGTTGAGCACTTCCGCGCGGCCCAAAGCGTTCTCCTTGAAGATCGGCTCCAGCAGGCCCAGCATCGCCTTGCGAATCTCGTCCTGCAGCTCATAAATAATCGAGTGCAGACGAATCTCGACTTCTTCCTGCTCCGCAAGGTCCGATACCTTCCGCTCCGGCCGCACGTTGAACCCGATGACGATTGCGTTCGATGCCGAAGCCAGCAGCACGTCGCTCTCTGTAATCGCGCCCACACCCGAGTGGATCACCTTGATCCGGACCTTCTCCGTGGACATCTTCTGCAGCGAGTCGGCCAGTACCTCCACCGAACCCGTGACATCGCCTTTCAGGATCAGCGGCAGTTCCTTCACTCCGGCCTGCTTGATCTGGTCGGCAAGACCTTCCAGTGTCACCCGCGACGACTTGGCAAGCTGCGCCTCGCGCTCCCGCATCTTCCGGTACTGCGCGATGCCCCGCGCCTTGTCCCGATCGGTGACCACCAGGAACGTGTCGCCCGCGTCCGGCATGCTCTCCAGCCCCAGAACCTCCACCGGAGTCGATGGCCCCGCTGTATCCACCGACCGGCCTCGGTCGTCGAACATCGCCCGGATCTTCCCGAACGTATTCCCGACGATGAAGCTGTCCTGGTTCTTCAGCGTTCCATTCTGCACCAGGACTGTCGCCACAGCGCCGCGGCCGCGGTCCAGCTTCGCTTCCAGTACCGTGCCCACCGCGGAGCGGCTCGGATGCGCCTTCAGCGCCTGTATGTCGGCAACCAGGCAGACCATCTCCAGCAGCAGGTCCAGGTTCATCCGCTTCTTGGCTGAAACGTCCACAAACACTGTGCTGCCACCCCATTCTTCAGGCACCAGCCCACGGTCTCCCAGCTGCTTCTTCACTCGATCCGGCTGCGCTTCGGGCTTGTCGATCTTGTTCACCGCCACGATGATCGGCACATTCGCCGCCTTCGCGTGGTCGATCGCCTCCAGCGTCTGTGGCATCACGCCATCGTCGGCAGCCACCACCACAACAACGATATCCGTCACCTTGGCGCCGCGCGAACGCATGCGCGTGAACGCCTCGTGACCCGGCGTATCGAGGAAGACAATCTCCCGCCCAAACGCCGGAGAGTCCGTCTTGCCGATCTTCACCTT
>JAJZJJ010000068.1 GCA_021810175.1 Acidobacteriota bacterium
ACATAAAGCAGATCCTTCCAGCCATCGTTGTCAAAGTCGAGGAATCCAACGCCCCAGCCCAGAAACGGAATCGTGTCGCGCGCAATGCCCGTCTGGTAGCTCACATCGGTGAAGTTCGCCTGCCCGTCGTTGTGGTACAGCACGTAGTAGTCGTCAGAGAAGTCCGTGGTCGCGATGTCCAGCCAGCCGTCGTTGTCGTAATCGGCCACCGCCACGCCCATCGTCGCCGTTTCGCGCCCGTCCTGATTCAGCGCAAAACCCGACGCGTAACTGTCGTCCTCGAACTTGCCATTGCCCTTGTTCACGTAAAAATAATTCGGCGTCGAGTCATCGGAAACCGCGAGGTCCATCCTGCCGGTGTTTCCAAAGTTCGCAAACACCCCCTGAAACCCGTAGTACTTGCTCGGATCGCTGACGCCGGCTTCCACGCTCACATCCGTGAACGTGCCATCGCCGTTGTTTTTGAACAGGTGATCCGGTTCGCCCTGCAGCCCGCGCGGACCGCACATCGTGGCCACGCCGCGGTAGTTGCAGAACGCATAAGAGACCGCCTTCGTGCCTGGAATCGGCGGGTTGTTCAGGTCATAGTGCACGTACCCGGGCACAAAAAGGTCGAGCAGCCCGTCGCCGTTGTAGTCGCCCCAGGTCGCGCCCGTCGACCAGTTGCCGAGCGCCACGCCTGCCTTCTCGCCGATATCGGTGAAGGTGCCGTCGTGGTTGTTCTTGTACAAACGGTTCTTGCCGAAGTTCGTCACGTACATGTCCGGCCAGCCGTCGTTGTCGAAATCACCCACCGCAACCCCGAATCCCCAGCGCTCGTTCAGCACGCCAGCCTTCTCGGCCACGTCAGTGAATGTGCCGTCGCGATTATTGTGAAACAGCGCCGCCCGCGGCGCCGGCTCTTTGCCGTCCATCGCCTTGTAGGTCGACCCGTTCACCATGTAGATGTCGAGCCACCCGTCATTGTCGTAGTCGATCAGGCCCACGCCTGAGCCCGGAACTTCAATGATGAACGTCTTCTGCGGCGTACCCATGTGGTGCTGAAACGTCGTCAGCCCCGCCTGCTGCGCCACGTTCTGGAAGACCACCGGCCCCGTCTTCACAAACCCGCCGGCTGTGATCGGCCGGTGCTCGGCATCATAAATTGCCTTATGAACACCTCCGGTGGCATTGCCTCCACCCATCCCGCCCTGCTGCGCAAGCCCTGGAATGGTGGACAGGTCAACGCCTGCTCCCATCAATGACGCAAGAAAACTCAATGTAAATACACGACGGTTCACCTGGATTACTCCACAAAAATTTGCTTTTTGGGTCAGTCTCACAATACGTCAGCGGCAGCACCCCTCTCAAGGCCGGTACTTTTTCGATGACGGTGTCTTCATCGCTTCCGCCTCCGTATGCACATGCCACGGCACGGCCACGTCAGAGATGTCGGGATGCCGCATATAGTATTGCTGCATCTCCACATCCGCCATCGGATCGTCCTTGTCATCGGCAAAGATGGCTTCCTGTTGCTCTGACTTTTCCGCCTCTCCAAGCCGCCGGTAAAGAATTCCCAGGATATAGTGCGCTGAAAGGCTGTCCGGATCGATCTTCTGCACTTCCAGGTACTGTGCCTCGGCCAGCTTGTAGTGGTGCTCCTGGTAGTAGCTGAAGCCCAGTTCACGATGAATGTCACGCGAAAGCGGAAACAGCTTCTCGGCCTTCTCCAGGTTCGCCACCGCTCCCGTCATGTTACCCAGGTTCCGGAAGGTAAGAGCCTGCCAGTAGAGCGTCCGCGCGCGGCTGATGGGGGACGGATTCATCGTCAGCGCCTTGGCCAGATACTTCGCCGCCTCGCCGTATTTCTCCCAGTTGTAGTACGCAATCCCGATATTCGCCCACGCACGATCGTAATTTGGCCGCAGGGCTGCCACATGTTCAAAAGCCGCCACCGCCTCGCCATACTGCTGCTCGGCAATCAGGGTAATCCCAAAGTCGTTCCACCGCATCCAGTCTGGATTATCCCTTGGCTCCGGTGGAACCGGTTTGTTCTCGCCCAGGTAGAACGTCCGTGTCCGCGAAGCCATCACCGTGATCGGCAGCGGCTTGTGATTCTTGCCCCACACCCAGTCGGCAAAGGCCTCATCGAAATGACGGTAATTCACCCGCGCCGTCACCGTAAACGGCCCGGGATCATTCGGCGGTATCTGGAACTGGTACCGTACCAGCGTCGAACTGCCCGACTGGATCGTGTATTGGATCGCTTTCGTGTGGCTGCGCCACACCTCATGGTGAACCAGCAGGTGGCCGTTCTTGTTGAGCAGCAGCGCCAGGAAGGTGTATGCATGTGGATCGACGTACCCATTGGGCTCGATGCCGCCGCTGTTCATAATCACGCGGCCTTTGGCATCCCTCACCACGAACTGCACCCAGCTTTCGAGAATGTCCCGCTGCTCCGGCACCAGCGAATGGCCGATTCCCTGGTTCTGAATCACCACCGCAACCTGCACCGTGTCCTTCGCCTTCAGCGTGAACGGCGCCGAGCCCAGCGGAGCAATCCACTGCTTGCTCCCGTTCAGCCGCATGCCAAAGATGTCCACGTTCAGCGTCGGATGCTCCTTGCCCTCCAGGTGCTCCTCGGTCAGCTTGAGTTGCTTCTTGTAGTGGTAGTACCAGGGCATTTCCGTGTTGCCGCCAATCCATCGGTGCGACATGATCATGCCGTGCTGTTTCGCACGATCCGGCCGCCATGCCTTCACCATCGGCATGTGGCAGTTCTGGCAGACCAGCTGCGGCTTGGTATAAAACGGCAGCGGAGACTGGTGCGAGAATGACGACTCCTGCCACTCGTTGTAGAGCGTGATCGCAGGCAGCCACTTGTAGTGGTTCAGCGAGCGCGGAATATCCGCCTCATGACACGCCGCGCAATACTGCGGCGACTTGTAAAACGGCTTCATCACTGCCGCGATGTGCCGCTTCACATGCTTCATGATCTCGCTGTAGGGCACTTCGCCCGGAATCGGGTTCCCGTTCTTGTCCAGCAGCGCCGTTGGCACGCCCATCACATACGAACCCACTCCATACGTCGGCTTCACTTCCACGATCGAGTGGCACACCGAGCAGGTCACGCCCTCATTGTTGTACCAGGTGGCGTGGCTCACCGGATTCGGCGTCAGGCTTCCGCTCAGCAACGCAATCGGGTTGTGGCAGGCCTCGCAGTGACGGGCGTAGTAAACCCCCTTGGTCCGCTTGAGCAGGTTCACATTCTTCACATACGCCGGCTCGCGGAACGAGTTCGCATGCAGCGACTGCCGCCACTCGTGATAGGTCGCCATGTGGCAGTGCTCGCAATATTCGGCTGTCGGAAACGTCCCCGGCTGGATGAACTGCCCATTCCAGGTGCCGGCATAGCTGGGCAAAAACGGCTTGTCCTTCCCGAAGGGGTACAGATACGTCTGCTGCACCTTCGCCGAGTAGGCGCTTTCCGCTCCGGCGGTGGTGGGTACCGGTCTTGATCCGGCATGGGTCGACCGCAGGAACAAAATGGTGCAACCTGCGAAAATGGTGAGCGTCGCAATGGCCTGAAAAATGATTCTGCGTGACTGCATATGGTTTTTACGGGCTGAGGGATAACGTGATGGAATGTACAGGATTACAACCACCCCGAGCAATGCGAAAAAACGCGTGCTAACACAGAAGATGACGGCACTTTTCGAGAAACAAACCGCGGTTGTAGAAAGAACTCATACTTAAGTTTGAGATTGACCCATCCCGCAAAGGAGCTGCTCCATGAGGCCCATCCGCTGCCTTCGTTTTGCGCTCGTAAACCTTGTGACCATCGCGGTCTGCGCCTTGCCCGCTTTAGGGCAAAAACTGCTGCCGCCGCCCGGTGGCCACGTCTTTACGCTCACACCAACTCCCGGCCACTTCACAGAGCCCGGAGTCGCTGTCAATCCCAGGAATCCCACGCAGGTTGTCGTGGTCTACCAGTTCACCGCCGCGGCAGCCTACACGCGCAATGGCGGCAAAACCTGGCAGCTCGCCACCGGCGTTCCGCCCCCCAACTACAAGATGTCCGGCGATGTCTCCATCGCTTTTGACAACCAGGGCCACGCTATCTACGACTGCATCGCCTTTGACAAGCTCGGCACCTTCAACTACTGGGCGCACGGAGCCACCCGCAATGGCATCTTCGACCGCCGCTCACTGGACGGCGGCAAGATCTGGCAGCCCACGCTCCACACCGTCAGCGCATGGCCCACCGAGCCCGGCATCCCCTTTGAAGACAAGCCATACATCGTCGCCGACAACAGCCACAGCAAATATGCCGGTAACCTCTACATTGGCTGGACGCGCTGGACTCTGACCGACTCGCGCATGCTGCTCTCTCGCTCCACGGACGATGGCCGCACCTGGTCCAGGCCGATTGAAATCTCTCACGACCGCGGCCTGCCGCGCGACGATAACGGCGCGCTCGAAGGCTTTGACGGTGCTGTCGGCCCCGACGGCACGCTCTACGCCGTGTGGGCGCACACCAACCGCATCGACTTCACCGAGTCGCACGATGGCGGCAGGACCTTCACCACCTCGCACCCCATCGTCCACACCGCGCCCACCATGTTTGCCGTGCAGGGCATGGACCGTGCCAATGGCTTCCCGCAGATCGCCATTGATCCGCGCGGCGGCCCGCAAGGCGGCCCCATCTACGTCTCGTGGAGCGACTACCGCAACGGCGAAGTCGATGTCTTCCTCATTCGCTCTACCGACCACGGCCAGACATGGTCGCAGCCCATCAAGGTCAACACCGACCCCATCCACGATGGCGCAGATCATTTCTTCCAGTGGATGGCCGTTGACCCCGTCACCGGCGCCGTGAACCTCGTCTTTTACGACCGTCGCGAAGATCCCGCCAATCGGCAGCAGATCGTCATCCTGGCACGCTCCACCGACGGGGGCAAAACCTTCCGCAACTACGCCTGGACGGATCAGCCCTTCAACCCTCACGGCGTCTTCATGGGCGACTACCTCGGCCTCGCCGCTTATGGAAACAAAGTCTACGGCGCATGGCCCATTCATCCCGCCGGCGCTAAAGGAACCCTCCTGCAGGTCGGCGTCGCCAACTTCAACCGCAAGTAACCCGCTCCAGACCAATCCATCCGCAAAAAAATCACCCCATACCTCGTCAGAGATATGGGGTGAAATTGCATTGGCGTGCGCAGCACGCGTTTGCCTGGACGGCGAGTCCCGTGCGCCGAGCACCTTACCGCGTCATCAGGTAATGCACCTGCTGCTCGATTTCGGCAATCGCCACCGGCTGCAGTTGATGGCTCTTGAGTGCCAAATTCAACTTCGCCAACGGACCATGCTTCAACTGCTCCCACTCGGCTGCCCGTGCCGTCACTTCGCGTGAAGCACTGGCACTCAGCGCCAACGCCTGGTCCGTTGGTGTGCGGTCGCCGCCTTCAATGGCGCCCAGCGCGGCAAAGAGATCCCCGTTGGCCAGCGCCAGCCCCGGATTGCCTTCGTTGCCGTGCAGGATATCTTCCACGCTCCCCTGCACCGCCTTCACCTGCGCCAGCAGACCGGCGCTTGCCACATCCTGCGACTTCGCCAGTTCCGCCAGCTTCACCTGCACGGAATTGATCTCCGCCAGCGCCCTGCGGCTCACCAGCGTCTGCTTCCATGCCCGCGTGCCCGCGTCGAACTGCGCCTGCAACTCGGCCGGTGTCGCCGGACTGTTCGGATCCATCACCACCGTCAGCGGTTCCGTCTGGCTTACCCCATCGACCGTCAGTGTCACCTCGTACTTGCCAGGCAGCACATGCGGACCATTCGGTGCGCGCCTGCTGTGGTCGTCAGCATCCTTCTTCTTGCTGCCGGTTGCACCCCAAAGCAGATCCCACACAAACCGGTGCTCGCCCGGCGTGCTCACAATGCGCTGTGGCTTTGGGAACCACCGCGCGGCAATCGGCAGAGGCGGCCGCGGCAGCGGCGGCGGTTCGTTGCTGGAGAAGCGCCGCACCACCTGGCCCTCCGCATCGCGAATCGTCAGCGTCACCCGATTCTCGTTGGCCGGCAGGTAATAGTCCAGAATCGCCCCGTTTGGCGGATTCTTCGCCGTCGGCACCTCGGGCGGCAGCGGCGTGCCCGGAAACGAATCATTGTCAATCCGGTAAGCCGGCTCCGGCGGAAACAGCATCGCTTTCGCCGTCGAAGTCTCCGCGCTCAGGTGCCGCAGCGGCGTCATGTCGTCCAGAATCCACATCGACCGCCCATGCGTCGCCACAATCAGGTCGTTGTCGTGCACCACCATGTCGCGCACCGAGCTCACCGGCAGATTCAACTGCAGTGACTGCCACTGGTTGCCGCCGTTAAAGCTCACGTAGATGCCGAACTCCGTGCCCGCAAACAGCAGGTTTGGCGACTTGGGATCTTCCCGCACGGCCCGCACAAAATGCCTCGCTGGAATCCCCTTCGTGATCAGCGTCCACGTCTTGCCGTAGTCCGTGGTGCGGTAGAGGTACGGCGTCGTGTCCATCATCCGGTGCCGATCCACCGCCGCCCAGGCCTCACCCTTGTCAAAGTACGAGGCCTCGATCATCGAAATGCAGCTCCATGGCTTCAGCCCCGGCGGAGTCACATTCTTCCACGTCTTGCCGCCGTCCAGCGTCAGGTGGATCAGCCCCGTATTGCTCCCCGCCCAGATTTCGTTGGCATCCAGCGGCGAAGGCGCAATCGAGTTCACCACGCCGTATCCGGCCTTGATCGCCTCTTCCGGCGTCGGCGTTGTACCCGGCTTCACGTATGGCCGCGGCGTCACCGCGCCCGTCAAATCCGGACTGATCTCCTCCCAGTGCAGCCCGCCGTCCATCGACTTCATCACGTACTGCGTGCCCAGGTACAGCGCATGCTTGTCCACCGGGGAAAATACCAGTGGCGGCGTCCACGGATCGCGATACTTCCAGGTATTGATATCCGAAATGCTGAAGCCCTGCCCCGGATCCGGCGAAATGTCCTGCGAAAGCGAAGTCTTCCGGTTCCAGCGTGTCACCGTCCCGTAGGTGTCCGTCTCATAAATCACGTTCGGATTCAGCGGATCAGGCGCAATGTAGCCAGCCTCGCTGCCGCCCGCCGGAAACCAGTCCCGCGGCGTAATCTGCCCGTGATTGGTCCGGCTGTATACGCCCACGCTGCCGCTGTCCTGCTGCGCCGCGTACACCACGTAGGGAAACTGGTCGTTCGTGATCACATGATAGAGCTGCGCTGTCGGCTGGTTGTACCAGGGCGTCCATGTCTTGCCGCCGTCCAGGCTCAGCGTCGTTCCCTGGTCGGTTCCCAGAATCATCGAATCGGAATTCTTCGGATCCACCCAGATCTGGTGGTAGTCATCCCCGCCCGGCGCGCCCCGCACAATCGTCAGCGTCTTGCCGCCGTCGGCCAGTTTGTACATCGCAACGTTCGGCACGTACACCACGTCCGGATGCTGCGGGTCCACCGTGATCGAATCGAAATACCAATCCCGGCTCGTCAGCCGTGGATCGTTGTTCACCAGCGTCCACGAGTTGCCGCCATCATCCGAGCGATAAACCCCGGAGAGCTTCGGCACACTCGTCTTCACCACCGCATAGACCAGCCGCCCATCCGGTGCCACGGCCACGCCCGGCCGGCCCCAGACGCCGCCCGGCAGTCCATGCCCGGTAATCCGCGTCCACGTCTTGCCCGCATCCGTCGAGCGATACAGTCCCGTGCCGGGCCCCTTGATCGGCGGATATGTCGTCCACGGTGGACGATGCGCATTCCACGTCCCCGCAAACAGCACGTTGGGCTTGTCCTCGGCAATCGCCAGATCGCTGATGCCCACGCTCGGTCCCTTGTACAGCACGTGCTGCCACGTCCTGCCGCCGTCGACTGACTTGTAGACGCCGCGTTCCGGGCTCGGCCCGTACGCATCGCCCAGCACGCCCACGTACACAATCTTCGCGTTGTCTGGATCCACCACCACCCGGCTGATCTGCTTCGAGTCCGTCAGCCCGACGTGCGTCCATGTCCTGCCCGCGTTCGTCGACCTGTACACGCCATCGCCCGAAGCCAGGTCCGAGCGGATATCCGACTCGCCCGTGCCCACATAAATCACGTTCGGATCCGACGGCGCCACCTCAATCGCGCCAATCGAAGCCACCGGCTCGTGATCAAATACGGGTTTCCACACCGTTCCCGCGTCCGTGGTCTTCCACACGCCACCATCCACGCCGCCAAAATAGAATGTCGTGTTGTTGCCCGGAACGCCCGTCACCGCCACCGCGCGCCCGGCGCGGAATGGCCCAATCAGCCTGTAATGCAGGCCCTCGAAAAGCTGTGGTGGCACGCTTTGCGCCGAGGCGATCACAGGCACGCAAAGCCCTAAGACTACGGCAGAACGCAGGAATTTTCTCAGATTCATCGTGACATGATTTAATCTCTTGTCTCGGGAAAGATCAAAGCGAAGCGCCGCAAATCTGAGACTTCGACACCGATTTTTTTCGAGCAAGACCTGCCCGTTTTGCCCCAAATGACTGCGTCGCGAGGAACTCCATGACCTTCGACTACCTCGTTCACGCCAGTCCACGCTGGGAAAAAGCCATCGATCAGGGTCTGTTTCCATCCTCCTATGCCTTCCAGATCGGCCTGTTTTTCCTGATGGACGCTGTGCCCATCGCCAACGCACGGGGCGCTATCACTTTACGACCACGGGACTCGGCATACTCCTGGGCTTCACCCTCATTCTTCTCGCGGGCGCAGGCTGCATCATCGCCCGCCTCTGCAATGAAACCCGCTCCCGGCTGCGCTCCAGCTTCATTGACGGCGATTCCCGTCGTACTCTGCTCAACGTCGGCTACATGGGCTACCGCCTGTACCTCATCCTGATCGGGGCTTCCGCGATCATCTTCCTCGTCATCCTGACCGTGCGCCCCTGGGGTTTCACGCGTGAAGCACGCGTCCGCCTGGCGCACCGGCCCCACACGATCCCCATCCACTCCGTACGCCTTCCCTGATAAACTTCGCTGTTCCCATTCTTCCTGTTCCGGAGCTGCCATCATGCGGAAACTCACGGCCCTTATCGCCCTCGTCTTTTGCGCTGTTTCGCTCCCTTGCTTCGCCCAAAGCCCGGCCCAAGCCCCAGCACAGACCGCGCCGTCCGCTATCCATTCTTCGGTCTTCGATCACGACCTCCACTGGCGCCTCATCGGCCCGTTCCGCGGCGGCCGCACCCGCGCTGTCTCCGGCGTTCCCAGCGAGCCCAATGTCTTTTACGTGGGCGCCGTCGACGGCGGCGTCTGGAAAACCAGCGACTTTGGCCGCACCTGGCACCCCATCTTTGACCACGAGCCTACAGGCTCCATCGGCGCACTTGTCGTCTCGCCCTCCAATCCCAACATCATCTACGTCGGCAGCGGCGAGGGCCTCCAACGGCC
>JAJZJJ010000069.1 GCA_021810175.1 Acidobacteriota bacterium
TCGATGTTGAAGACTTTGAAGCGCAGGCGGCAGGCGGCTTCGCGCTCGGCCAGTCCGCAGGCAAGGCGAAGGTTGTACCTGCCGGTGGAAATGAACAGGCCGGGCGGGGCGGATTCCATGGCCGCGCTCGCGCGAGGGCCGGCCGCGGCACCCGGCAACAGGCGCGGCGCGGCGGAAACAACCGAGACTTCCACGGTTTTAGCGGTGAACACGCCACGATGATGGGGCGGAAACGAAGAAAGAACGCTTACAGGAAGGAGAAAAACAGGCAAATTCCGAGTTACGGCAGCCGTTCCTCAGTAACCGGAGAGGGTACCCCGAAAGTGGGGGGTGGCAGAAATGTTTTGTAACAAGTCACCGCAGTTTGTTATGTTAAGGGGGTTGTATTTTCCCTGGATGAGTCTTTGAATACAAAACTAAGAGAGAAAACAATGACACGCGAAGAACTAGTTGCAGCAGTCGATGAGGAAATCAGCCGGCTGGAGAAAGTTCGGGCCTTACTGCAGAACACAGGCGGATCCCGCCTTGCGGCTCCATCGTTTGGCAACCGTCCCCGGAAGCAGCGCGTCCTGAGCGCCGACGCCCGCGCTCGCATCGCAGCCGCGCAGAAGCGCCGCTGGGCTAAACAGAAAGCAGCCCAGGCCGCCGCAACCAAGAAGTAGGCAACCAGGCACTTTCACGGAATCGATCGAACCTGGTTTGGAGATGCATTCTTCGGATTGGGCCAGGATTGGTGTATTCGGGGAGCTTTCTTCCGCTTCTGAGCGGCTGGCTCGACTCCGGCGAAGTGTCCTGCAACAGATTGACAACGCTGCCTATAACCGGGCCGCAGAGGAGCCGGTGAGCCTTTCTCAACCCTTGAGATAGGCATCCGTTCCCGCGATCCAGTCGGCGCGCGGCGGCGCGAATACGTCGAGATCGAGAGTATCTTCCAGCGCCACCGCCGCGTGAGGCATGTTGGCTGGGATAACCAGCAGTTCGCCGGCGCGCACCGTCAGAACCTGGCCGTCTCCCAGAGTGAACTGGAGAGCGCCTTCCAGAACATAAGTAATCTGCTCGTTGTGATGGCTGTGCCGGGGAACGACAGCTCCGCGTCGGAGCACGATTCTGGCCAGCATGGCTTCGTTTCCATGCACAAACTGGCGGTCGATGTGGGGATTCAGGGTTTCGACGGGCATGGTGTTGAAGCTGACGTGGCGTGGATAGGTAGGTTCAGCCAAGGATTTCCTCCGGATTACAAGGGGGTTACGCTGCCTGAAGAAGCTTCTGCACTATCATAGGTCGCATGGAAACCGGACTGAAAGGCCGTGTCGCTATTGTGGCCGGAGCGAGCCAGGGAATCGGGCGCGCGATTGCTGAAGCGCTGGCAGCGGAAGGCGCGCATCTGGCGTTGTGCGCGAGACGCCAGCATGTTCTGGACGCGGTGGCGGCGGAGGCACGCCAGCGCCACGGGATACAGACGCTGACGCAGGCTGTGGATGTGGCGGACGATGCGGCGGTGCGGGCGTTTGTGGAGGCGGCGCATGGGCGCTTCGGGCGGATCGACGTGTGCGTGCCGAACGCGGGCGGCCCGCCGGCAAAGCCATTTCTGGAGACCACCATGGAGGACTGGGAGCGGGCGTGGCTGCTGAATCTGCGCAGCGCGATCAGCTTCTCCCAGGCGGTTCTGCCGCATATGCGGGAGGGTAAGTGGGGGCGGATCGTCACTCTGACCTCCTACACGGTGAAACAGCCGGTGCCGGAGCTGGTGCTGTCGAACACCATCCGCGCGGGGGTGATGGGGCTGGTGCGGTCGCTGGCGGGCCAGTTTGGCCGCGACGGCATTACGGTGAACAACGTGGGGCCGGGCTTTACCGCGACCAGCCGGGCGCGCAACCTGCTGGAGCAGCGCGCGAAGAACCGCAATGTGCTGCTGGCGGAGGTGCAGCACGAAGTGGAGCGCGAGATCCCCATCGGGCGCATGGCGACGCCGGAAGAGGTGGCGGCGACGGTGGTATGGCTGGCGTCGGAGTCGTCGGCCAGCGTTACCGGCCAGACCATCCTGGTGGATGGCGGCAGCTACAAGGGGCTGTAACGGCGGAGCGGGCCACGGATGGCTCGGCGTCCGCCGCGCTTACTGGTTCTTCGGCAACTTATAGGGCGTCTGGATGTAGTGCCGGGCCGCATTGAGCGCGCCCGCGGTGTTGTCGTTGGTCTGGAGCGCCTCGCGGTACTCCTGAATGGCGCGGCTGCGCTGTCCGGTGATGTCGAAGATCTGGCCGATGGATATATGGCTCCAGACCTGGGTCCACGCCGGCTGACCGTCGCCGTGCAGGGCATCGCGATAGGAGTTCACCGCGGCCTGGTAGTTGTGCATGGAGAAGAGGACCTCGGCGATGCGGTAGTCGGCGAGCGAGCTCTGCGGATTGGCCTTGAGCGCGGCCTGATATTCCCTGAGCGCGCCGCCGTTGTCGCCCTGTGCGGCTAACTGCTGGCCGCGCAGGATGTGTACGCTGACCTGCATGGCGCTGCTGTTCTTGAGGATCCAGTCGTTGGGATCGAGAATCACGCGACGCGGGGCGCCGAAGGTATCGATGACATAGGGCGTGTTGGTTCCGACCACGTCGATGCGCTTGTCGACGGTCTTGCCCTGGGTTTCGATGCGGAGATCCATCGGCATATTGAAGAGGTCCATGTCGCTCTCGATCTGACCGATGGTTCTGAAGCCCTTGTCGTTGCCAAGGCGGTAAATGGCGTAGGTGTCTTTGAAATGGGGCGCGCCGGTGCCGTCCAGCCACTCGCTGAAGAACGGGGTGAGTTCCCTGTGGGAGACTTTGGCGGCCAGCGCCTCGAACTGGCTGGTGGAGATTCCCTGGTCCTTATATTTGCTGACGGCGTCGGAGAGGATATTGCCGAAGGTGTTATCGCCGACTTCCCAGCGCAGCATATGGAAGACCAGAGCACCCTTCTCAAGGGTCATGGACTGGAACTGCGGAGAAAAGGGAGCCAGTGTGCCGGCGCTGGTGAGGGGAATGGTGTCGTAAGCCAGCGCGCCGGCGCTGACGTCCTTGAGCGCGGCCTTCAGAGCGCCCTCGCCCTGATCGTCCTCCAGATACATCAGCTCGGCGTAGCGGGCCATGCCGTTGGTGATCCAGGTATCGTTCAGGGTGGCGGGGCTGACTTCGCTGCCCCACCACTGGTGGGCGATGGTGTTGGCGAGCAGGCGGAAGTCGTTCCTGTGGCCGATGTAGGCGGAGGTGACGGCGGCGATTTGCGGAGCCCAGTAGGCAGGAACGGTGCCGCCGGGCAGTTCGACCACATTCAGATCCGTGGATTCAGGAATGCCGAAGGTGCTGGTGAAGTAGGCGAACTCCCGGAGGGCGGTTCCGGCATAATCGGCGGCGGCCTTCTTCAGTGTCGCGGTGGTATAGATTTTGATGTTATTGGCGCCCTCGACGGAGACCGCCGGCTGGAACTGACCGGCGATGATGGTGCCAGGGAAGCCAGGCTTATTCCAGTCGAAATCCCATACCTTTTCGCCGCTGGCAGTGGTTTTGGCCGGGCCGGTGCTGCCGCTGCCGATCACGGTATATCCGGCGGGCGCGGTGAGGTGGATTTTGGCCGTGAAGCGGTCGGTGGTGTAACCGACCATGGGGAACCATTCGGCGGCGTAGAGCAGGTAGGTGATGGGAGAACCGACGTAAGCCAGCTGGAGACCGCTTACGGGGCCGCCGTCGCCGTTCAGGAGCTTGCCGCTGTAGTGGAAGGTCCAGGTCTGGGTCTGACCGGCGGTGAGCGGCTGGGCGGGGGTGACCACCAGCGTGGCGCTGGGTCCGCGGGTGCCGTTGAGGTTGTTACCGCTGGAATCGGTCACCTTATCGACCTGGAGAGCCCCATGCAGATCGAAAACAGCATTCGGCGTATCCACGTTGGGGGTAAAGGTCACCTTCGCCGTCGCGTCCAGAGTGTGAGCTTTGGGGTGGATGGTGGCGTCGATCGTGTAGGCCGTCACGTCGAGAATGGGCCTGGGGCTGACGCTTTGTGCGGTGGCAGGAGCTCCGGACAGCAGGACACTTGCGAGCAGGGCAGCCAGGACGCCGGCAGGGAGAGCGGGACGGCGGCGCCAACGTGGGGTTGGGATCTTTCTGATGTTCATGAGACGGTGCTCGGTCTTTCCTGAATCGTGGAATTTGCCCTCATCATCTGCCTGGTTACCTGGGCCGCCCGGCCGATGGCGCTCTCCTCCCCGCGCAGCATCGCACCGACCCTGCGCAGGGCAGTCCGCATCTGGAGCCGCGCGTCATCGTTATACAGCAACGGCCTGAGTTGTGAGACGGCGGCTTCGGCTGTAAAGTCACCCTGAATCAGCTCCGGCACAATGCGTTTTCCGGCAATCAGGTTGACCATAGCCACATGAGGCACGTCCACAACCCGCTTCGCCACAGCATAGCTCAGCGGTGAGATACGATATACCACGATAAAGGGGTTGCCGATCAGGGCGGCTTCCACCGTGGCCGTGCCGCTGGCCACCATACTGGCCCGGGAATGGTGCAGGACGGCCCGGGCGTCGTCCACCAGCGTGATCCGGGGAGTCTCCGGGTGAGCCGCGATGGCGTGGGCCAGCTCCTGACGGATATGGTCGCGCTGGGGCGGGGTGAGCGTGGGGGCCAGAGGCAGCAGGAACTCGAATTCGCTGCCCAGCCGAGCGGCGCTGCGGACCATTTCCGGCAGATTCAGGCGAATCTCCTTGCCGCGGCTGCCGGGCAGTAGCCCGACCCAGGTTCGGGAAGGATCCACGCCGGACTGGCGGGCGAAGTCCTCGCGGCTGATCCCCGGGAGATCCAGCTCGGCCAGGGGATGGCCGACAAATTCGGCATGGACACCGTGGTCGTGGTAAAAGCGCTCCTCGAAAGGGAAGATGACCAGCATCCGGTCCACATAGCGCTGCACGCTGCGGATGCGGTACTTCTTCCAGGCCCAGAGCTGGGGGCTGACGAAGTAAACCACCGGCACGCCCTGGCGGCGCAGGTGCTTTGCCAGAGAAAGATTGACGTCGGGAAAATCGATGAGGACGGCGACATCGGGCTTTTCCTGGGCGATGGAGGCACGCAGGCGGCGGTACTCGCCGTAGATGCGCGGCAGGTGGCGCACCACCTCCGTGATACCCATAACGGCGACGTCCTCGGCGCGGACGATGGGCCGCAAGCCGAGCGCCGCCATGCGCCGGCCGCCGAGGCCGAAAAAGTCCGCACCGGGTTCCAGACGCCGGAGGGCCGCGATCAGGAGGGTTCCGTAGTGTTCGCCGCTGGCCTCGCCGGCGGAGAGGAAAATCTTTGGCCCGTTCACGTTAGTCGTTCCCCATGGCCAGGGTGGGCGTGAGGCCGCCGCCGGGCTCGCCTACTTCCTGGTCCTTATATTGCAGCTGGTAGAGCTTCCAGTAGATTCCGTGGAGCGCCAGCAGCTCCTGGTGGGAGCCGAACTCGCGGAGCTGGCCGCGGTGCATCACCAGGATGACATCCGCGCGCTGGACGGTGGAAAGCCGATGAGCGATGACCACAGAAGTGCGGCCGACGACCATGTTCTCCAGAGCGGCGCGCACGCGAAATTCGGTGTCGGTATCGACGCTGGAGGTGGCCTCGTCAAGGATCAGAATGCCAGGGCGGTGGGCGAGGGCGCGGGCGAAGTTGATGAGCTGCTTCTGGCCGGTGGAGAGGCCGGCGCCGCGCTCGCGGAGCGGTTCGAAGTAAGCGCCCGGCAGAGTCTGGATGAAGTCGTCCACGTTGACCTGCTCGGCGGCCTGCCGCATCTCGTCGTCCGTGATGCGCTCGGTGCCAAGGCGGATGTTGTCGGCGACGGTGCCGCTGAAGAGAAAGGGATCCTGCAGCACGACGCCAAAGCGCTGCCGGAGGGCAGTCAGCTCCTGCTCGCGGACATCCACGCCATCGACCAGCACCTGACCGTGCTGGACGTCGTAGAAACGCATCATGAGGCTGGTGATGGTGGTCTTCCCTGCCCCGGTATGGCCAACGATGGCGGCGGTGCGGCCAGGCTCGATGACGAAGGAGACGCCGCGCATGATCCACTCGATGCTGGTCATCCTGGCCAGATCTTCGGGGCCGGCCTGAGCGACTTCAGCCGCGGTCTCGGGATCGAGATGCTGGTAGGTAAACCAGACGTTGCGGAATTCGATGCGGCCGGAGCCGTCGCCTGACCGGGGGTGCGAGGGAGAGACGATTTCCGGAGCGGTGTCGAGCAGGCGGAAGACGCGCTCGGCTGCGGCCATGGCCGCCTGAAGGATGTTGTATTTCTCGCTCAGGTCCTGAATGGGGCGGAAGAAGCGCTGCGCATACTGGACGAAGCCGACCAGAACCCCGACGGAGACCGCCTGCCGGAGCACGCCTCCGCCGCCCTGCCAGATGATGAGGGCGATGGCAGTGGAGCTGAGCAGCTCGACTGCTGGGTAATAGAGAGCGTAGGCCATGATGTTGTCCTTGTACGCCTCCATGTGAGTGCGGTTGATAGCGGAGAACTCGCGGTAGGCGCGCTTCTGGCGGTTAAAGAGCTGCACCAGCGACATGCCGGTGATGTATTCCTGGGTAAACGCGTTGATGCGGGCGATGGCGGTGCGCACGCGGCGATAGGACTCGCGGACGTATTTGCGGAAGATGGTGGTGACGAGGAGGATGAGCGGCAGGACCGAAAACGCGAGCAGCGCCAGCCACCACTGCATGCGCAGCATGACGTAGACGATGCCGGCAAGAACGAAGACGTCCTCGAAGATGGCGAGGACGCCGGAGGTGAACATATCGTTGAGCGCGTCAACGTCGCTGGTGAGGCGGGTGACGAGACGCCCGACCGGGTTGCGGTCGAAGAAGCCGACGTGCATCTGCTGGAGGTGGCGGAAGATTTGGCTGCGGAGGTCGAACATGACCTTCTGGCCGGTCCACTGCATCAGCCAGGTCTGAAGAGCCTCCAGAACATAGCTGAAGAGGAGCGCGCCCAGCCAGATGGAAGCAATTTCGGTGATGCCCCTCCATGCGCCGCCCTGGGCATAGGGGCTCAGCAGGCCAGCGATCAGGGGATGTTCGGAGACGCCCTTGGCGGCTGCCGCGGCTGCCGCATGAGGCGTCTTCTGCACGGCCGGAGTCAGGTAGAGGTCCACCGCGACCATGGTGAGGTAGGGGCCGAGGATATCGGCTCCGGCCTTGAGGATGATGGCGATGGTTGAAGTGATGACCGCCCATTTGTAGGGGAAGAGATAGCGGACGAGACGGCGCATGAGGCGGCTGTCATATGCCTTACCGGCGATTTCGTCCTCGTGGTGGGCGGGCGCGGGTTTCCGCCGCTTCTTCGGCTCGGCCGGGCGGTCGTGGGCCTGGTTGTCGCGTGGGTTGGATTCGGCGCCAGACATGGATCGGCTCTTCTCCATCTTACCGGGTGCGGGCCGGCGGGCGGAGCTGTCGCTGCACCGGGGAGTGCGCAGGCGGGGCGGCCAGGAACGGCCGCGGTTTCCGGCGGGCTTCTTCGGGATTGCCGTTTCCGGCTTGACATCTGCTGCTCCAGCAAGCAAACTTCGCACTACGGGCGAATTACGGCCACGGAGCGCTCGATCCGCGAAGTGAGGAAAGGCATTTGACAGGACAGCAGGCAAGCCGCGTGACTTATACTCTGGATTCCTCGCTGGACAGCGTGAACAAGATCGAACAGGCTGCCGAACAGATGGCCCGTAAGGCCGGGGTGGAAGAGGACGAGATTTTCCGGATTTCCATGGCTGTGCGGGAGGCGGCGGTGAATGCTGTGCTCCACGGCAACGCTTACGATCCGGACAAGCGCATGACCGCCTCCTTTGAGAACAACGGCAAATCGCTGGTGATCCGCATCTGCGACGAAGGAAAGGGCCTGGATCCGGCGACCCTGCCCGATCCGCTGGCTCCCGAGAATCTGCTTCGCGGCTCCGGCCGCGGTATCTTTCTCATTCGGTCTTTTATGGATGAGGTACACTTCAGGCAATTACATCCCGGAACCGAGTTGACGTTGATCAAGCATCTCGGACCCGCTCCGGCCGACGCTTAAGAATTCCGCAGTACAGTTTGAAGGAGGAATCTCTCGTGAGTATGAAAATCAGCACCCGTCAGGTGGACGGAATTACCATTCTGGATCTTGGCGGTCGGATCACCCTCGGCGAGGGCAGCGTGCAGTTGCGCGATTCGATCCGGGACCTGCTCGCCAAGGGACAGAAGAAGATTCTGCTCAACCTGGGCGAAGTGAATTACATTGACAGCTCGGGTATTGGCGAACTGGTAAGCGCCTATACGACGGTTCGCAACCAGGGCGGCGAGCTGAAGCTGCTGAATCTGACCAAGAAGGTCCACGACCTGCTGCAGATTACCAAGCTGTATACCGTTTTCGACATTAAGGACGACGAAGCCAGCGCCATCGCCTCGTTCGCATAGTCATAGCGATCTTCGCAACAAAGGGCAGTCCCGCGGGGCTGCCCTTTGTGCTTTCTGGGCCGGCGGGTCAGTAAGCGACCGGTTTTCCCAGCGGCTCTCTGGTTTTGGGCGACGTCGGCTCCACAACTTTGAGGACCTGGTCCGCCTTCACGTTGGTGAGCGTCTGAACCTCGCCCGAAGGCCAGTGGATGATGACCTTCGTGGCGACCGTATCCTTTCCGAGACCGAAGTGGACAGGCCCGTCGCTGGACGACGCATAACAGACGGCGGTGGTCATGTGGTTCCACTGCGAGCCGACCGTGGGGCTGATGACGTGGATGCGCGCACCGATACCGTCGCGGTTGCTCAGGGTGCCGCGTAGTTTGAAATCGAGCCAGTGGCCGGAGTGCGGGCTCTCGTTCATCCAGATTTCGGCGGGGGCGGAGAGGGCGGTATCGACGATGTCGATGCGGCCGTTACCATTGAGGTCGCCGAAGGCGCAGCCCCGGTGCCAGCGGGGGGGCGCGGCGTCGAAACCGGCGGCGCCGGTGAGTGCCTCCCATTTGCCGCTTTTGCCGAGGTTGCGGAAGACGGTGTTGTGCTGTTCGATGGAGGTTCCGGGCAGGGGCTGCGATTCGACGTGGCCCCGGGCGACGAATTCGTCCTTCCAGCCATCGTTGTCGAAGTCGTAAAAGGCGGAGCCGAAACCCGCCATTTTCATGCTGAGGGCGCGCATCCCGCTGGATGTGGTGACGTCGCGGAACGTTCCGTTGTGCATGTTTTCAAACAGCGGGAAGGTCTGGTTGTTGAGCGCGACGAAGCCGATATCGGGCCAGCCGTCGTTGTTGAAGTCGCGGAAGTCGAGGCCCATACCGGAGATGAAGTTGCCGCTGGATGGCAGAGCCACGCCGGCGTCGAAAGCGACTTCCTGAAAACGATTGCCGAGGTTGTGGAAGAGGTAGTTGTAGTCGG